>NZ_BORS01000012.1:0-203105 GCF_018333295.1 Paenibacillus apis | reverse complement strand
CAACCCCTTTAGGGGTAGCTAAAAAAGTAGTGCGGTTGGCGGATCATTCAGTGCCCTTTCAGGGCTGGCCAGTAACAAAGGCTTTCAGCCGCAGAGCAAACCACCCGTTATACGGGTGGTGCTGATTTGATTGCGGCCAGCTTTTATATCCTGAGTAAATGAGGGATCTCGTCCTCGATAAATTCATCCGAGGAAGTCTGGTAGCCCAGCTTGCCGATGCCTTCAAAAATCCGAATTCTGGCTGTGCCCACAGGCTGCCCTTCATAATGCGCCGAGATATGCTCGCATGATCCGTTCAGCACATCGTATTGGATTCGCTCACTTTCCTCTAGTTTTATTCAAGTATATCGGTTATTATTGTTGTAAATACAACAAAATAATTGGGCAGGGGATGACATGAAGGAAATTCTTCGCGAGGTAGGAATGATTGCAAGAGCGTTAGACTCTATAAGCAATATAGAATTCAAGGAGATGGACCTTACCAAGGGGCAATATTTATATCTTGTCCGGATTTACGAGCATCCCGGCATCATTCAGGAGAAGCTCGCAGAGATGATCATGGTGGACCGGACAACCGCGGCACGGGCGATCCAAAAGCTTGAAGCCCAGGGCTTTATTCAAAAAAGAGATGATGAAACGAATAAAAAAATAAAGAGATTATTCCCAACTGAAAAAGGGAATCAAGTATATCCCATCCTCAAGAGAGAAGGGGAGCACTCGAACGCTGTGGCTCTGGAAGGCCTATCGCCTGAGGAAGTGAATACCCTGCTGCGATTACTGCGGCGGGTTCGAGTGAATGTCGAAAAGGATTGGATCTTTGTGAAGAAGGGAAATAAACGACAATATTAATGGCATTAATAATTAGAAGGAGAGGGCACGATGAATACAACCCTAAGAACCTGTACGATGGATGATCTAAGCTTGCTTCAAGCCATCAGCATTGAAACCTTTAACGACACATTTAAGCATCAGAACACGCCTGAAAATATGGCCGCCTATATGAATCGAGCGTTCAACCGAGACCAGCTTGCTCGTGAATTGGCCCAGGCCCATTCCACATTCTATTTTGTCTATGCAGGAGAAGAGGCGGCAGGGTATTTAAAGCTGAATAGAGAGGAAGCCCAATCTGAAAATATGGGTCCTGCATCGCTGGAGATTGAACGAATTTACGTCCGTACGGCCTTTCAGGGACTGGGCTTCGGCAAAACGCTGATCCAGCTAGCCATAGACATTGCCAAGGAAGAGCAGAAGGAAAAGCTCTGGCTGGGCGTGTGGGAGAAAAATGAGCGGGCCATTGCGTTCTATCAAAAATGGGGATTCACTCAAACCGGAGCTCATTCCTTCTATATGGGTGATGAGAAGCAAAGAGATTATATTTTGGTGAAGCTCATGGAAGGTTAGTCCCACAACGCGTAGTCATCATGCAGTCTCCGAATCCGATAAGCGTTCATGGCGAATTCGCGCAGCTCCTCCAGGATAGTGTAATTCGCCCATGCGCCGGCAACCGCACCGATTCCCGGTACCATTTGCAGCATCTTCTTGAAGTCGATGGCATCGCGGTACTCCAGCTGGAAGGTCTCCCAGTCCATTTGGTGAGAATATTCGGCGTCGGAAAGCCATTGCTCCTTTTCAATATGCCAATGCTTGATGGAATCCAGCAGCCTTGCACGGTTTTCCGTCCCTGAGAAGGTCATTTGAAACACTTTAAGAATAAATACCCGCTCCGAGAAATGCTTCGTATCGTAGCCATAGACATGAGCCAGCTCGAACAGATATTTCATCTTGATCGCAATTAGAGCGGGGAAGTCCACCATACTTAGCATAATCCCGCCGGCTCCCGTGCCGGCTCCTTCGGCTACTGCGATTTTCTGATACAGGGCGAACAGTTCTTTCGCTTCTTCGTCGGCTGCCTCCAGCTCAGGAGTGAACCGCACCGGACGCCCGGGCGTATATTCGGCCCCGAACAGGGCCGTACGCACAATCGTGCGAATAGTTGTCGTAATTACTTCATGCACCTTCGGAGGAAGCCATTGATTGATCTGGCTGCCGATCGTTTTCGATGTTTTTTCCAGCCATCCGGGCGGTTTAAACATCTTAAGCTCCCACTCGGTAATATCCCTCAGCACTTTTTGTTCGTAGTTCATAAGCATCGCTCCTCCAAAAGACTTTGTCATATTGTAACAAATCAGTCCGGAATATAACACAGACTGCAGCAGGTTTATGGACCTCGACTATGGTCCAGGGACGGGCGCTGCTCACCAAATCCGTCCTGGGTATCAAGTGAATTCATTCTTCAGGCGGGGTCGGGTGAGCGGCTAACAAGCTATAATAATTAATATGAATTTTTGCGACAGTTGTTAGCAATTGAAGAAAGGGGGTCCGTGTATGAATCGAGAGCATCGCTATACGATCTCGAATTTGGCCGAGCTAGATGACCGTCTGCTGAATCAGACTGTACAGTTGTTCGTGGAGGGCTTCTTTAAGCAGGCAGCTGATCTAATGAAGGTGGGCCTGGAGACTTGTGCCGACGCTTTCAAGCATTCGTTTTTAAAAGAGCATTATTATGTAGCCCTGCAGGACGGGAATGTGTTAGGATTGCTGGCTGTGTCGAGCAGAAAAGGACGTTCTCATGCTTTTAATAAAAGTATATTGCAGCAGGAATTCGGTTTTTGGAAAGGAAGTCTGGTTTATTACTTTTTGAAAAAGGAACTGGAAAAACCTATTAATCTGAAACATGAACAATGCTATATTGAGTCTGTCACAACTTCGGAGGAAGCAAGAGGGCAGGGGGTAGCCACTGCGCTGATACAATATTTGTTCGAGCATTTAGAGTATAAAGAATTCCTGCTGGAGGTCGTGGATACAAACGTGAGCGCATTCCGGCTGTATGAACGGCTCGGATTCACTGTATTCAAGCGCAAAAAGGCGGGATTTTTCGATAAAAAGGGCGGCTTTAACGAAAGATGGTATATGAGACGGGTCAGGGGATAGAATACAACCTTGAAAGCTCTAAAGCGAATTTTTCTAATCCTGAACCGTCTTGTGCTATACTAAAAAAGCGATAACCCATTAGAGTAGGTCGTACAAAATCCTATTAGAGAGAAAGAGGGATAACATGACGAATAACGAGAATGAAAAGAAAAATGAGCTTGGGCAGGAAAGTCAGCTCTACGATCTGAGAAAAAAACAGCTTGAGTGTACGATTATTACAACGAATGGCGTTCCTGTGAAAGGATTCATCGAAGCGTATGACAGATTTGTCGTATTGGTTCGTACTTCTGCCGGGAAGCAGAGCTTGATTTATAAGCACGCCATTTCCACCATTTTGGCCAACAAGTAAAAGGAAACAGCAGGAGATCTTCATGATCCTCTGCTGTTTTTATCATATCGGCTCATTTCTCTGGCTATAGGCGGGATGATGACGCTGATCGGCGTTGGAATTTATTTTTGGTCCAAGAACAAATCAGAGAAGAGGAGAATGAGAGATGGCAACGATCGAGGATTTCTTGAAGCTTGATATACGCGTGGGAACGATTAGAAAGGCGGAGTTCTTTGCAGAGGCCAGGGTACCGGCGATCAAGCTTGAAATTGATCTGGGACCCGACATCGGATTGAAAGGCTCCAGTGCGCAAATTACGAGACGCTACCGGGCAGAGGAGATCATCGGCAAGCAAGTTGTTTGCGTTGTTAATTTTCCTCCAAGACGGATCGCAGGCTTCAAGTCGGAGGTATTAGTGCTGGGAGGAGTGCCTGAGCAAGGCGATGTGATTCTATTGAAGCCGGATATGGCATTGCCGGACGGAACCCCCATCGCTTAAAAGCAAGCCGTATACGTTCTAATTTTGAACGGATGCGCCCGGGTGTAAACGGGGCGCATCCTTGGATACGATACACTGATTTTGTCGATTATTATTCTTCCAAATGTATTTCTATGCAGAAGTGTTTTCTGGCAAATCATCGTTGCTCCCTGTTTTGCAACCATTTAACCGTTCCAATGAAGCCTGCCAGTCCAATTAAAAATACCAGAAAATAACTGATGCCTGCCAAAGGGAATAATGCAGCGCCGTGTTCATTCAAATGCAAAGAAGGTACAGACCAGGGCAGATACGTGCCAATGGCAGTAGGCCCGAATACCAGCGCCAGCATCAAAGTTGTAAAAGCAAAGCCGATCGGCACCAGATAACCGCGCGATATACAGGCCAACAAGGCAAGAGGGGCAGTTAATAGTAGGTGGAGAGAGCCAATGATAAGTATGAGGAACAAATAATGTTGTACAATCGCAAACGAAAAACCAGGAAGTCCAATAGCTAAACCAAGAACCAAGGCATAAGCAAAGCCGATCAACATCATTACAAAACACCAGAATATAACTGCGACATATTTGGCAATCGCTATTTTCCCGCGCGATATGGGCAACACGAGCAAATCCTTGAGCGTCTGATCAGAATACTCACGGCCAAATGTCCAGCTTGTCACCAATCCAAACCCCAGCAGCCCAAACACGGATGAATACAAAAACGCAGTCCGTTCAAGAAAAGAAGGTAAATCGGGCTGTCCTAAGAACAATGTGATGACGAACAATATAAACAGAAGCGTGCCCCATAGAACAAAGGATCGACGCAATTTGTAAACTTCAACGCTGCAGGCTGTCAACAATGGTCTCATTCGGTTTTCCCTCCTCAGCTCCGATTACTTTGAGAAAATAATGTTCCAAATTCTCTTCTTCAATATTTAGCATGGTTAGCGGCACTTCATGATGAGCAAGCAATCTCGCAATATGTTCGGGATGCTTCACGGCATGATCATCCGGTAGTGCAAGGAAGTTATTCGAAGTCGAATGTACCGCATACCCGGAGTCTGAAAGAATAGCTTGAGCCTTCCGGGCATCCTTCGTTCCGATCATCAACTGCTTTCGGCGGATGGTTTCAAAGTCTTTTGCCGTCAGCTCTTCAAGCAATACGCCTTTGTGAATAATGCCGATACGAGAAGCCATTTTGGACATTTCCTCAAGGATATGGCTCGATATAAACACGGTAACCCCTTGTTGAGCAGCTAGAGCCTTCAGCATTTCCCTTATCTCGACAATTCCGGCTGGATCAAGCGCATTCGTTGGCTCATCAAGAATCAGAACGTCGGGCTTATGAATTAACGCTTTGGCCAATCCAAGTTTCTGCGCGTTACCAAGTGACAAATCACTTGCCTTACTATCCGCATATTGAGTCAAATTCAATTGCTCCATAATCTCGTCAACCGCCCTCGGAATCGGTAATCCTCGCAACCTGGCCATCAAACTCAAGTTCTCCCTAACCGTAAAGTTAGGGTAGGCATAAGGAACTTCCACCATATAACCTACTCGTCTCGACAAATCGGGATTCCCATTCGCCCAGCGCTGACCAAACAAATACACTTCTCCGGAAGAAGGCTTACTCATTCCGAGAAGAGCTCGAATGGTTGTCGTTTTCCCTGCGCCATTCAACCCCAGGAATCCATAGATTTCTCCTTTTTTAACGGAAATCGAAACGCGATCTACAATGACTTTATCTCCGTATTTCTTTGTCAGGTTAACGGTTCGAATAATTTCCTCCATAGAAACAGTCCTTCCTGTATCATCAATTTAAATTTAGTTCATTAAAAGTACCGGTTTGTCCACACTCCTGTCATCTGCGGTATAATAACGAACAGGCAAATCTACAACACTGTGTCAATAATGTAGTGAACGGCCTCGACAAATGAGAACATCAATAAAAGACGGCATGGTATTCTCGGATAGAATCCTCCTTATCATTGATTTGATATGCTACAAAAGCTATACTACACCGTGTAGTGTAATTTGTAAAGCGGAACTCTAACCGATTTCTGATGGTATACCTACAAGGGGGAAAGTAAGAATGGATAATACGGAAAACAAGAAAATCCGCAAAGGCTCTTCAGACAAACGTGCTAAAATTATTGCCGCGGCACGGGACCTGTTTCTTTCGGATGGGTTTGATCGTTCCAGCGTCGATGCGGTCGCAGCTAAAGCGGGAGTATCCAAACGGACAGTTTATGATTATTATGGCGACAAACAGAACCTGCTGCTTGCTGTTGTGGAAGAATCCAGTTCGGCGGTTCTGGACATGATCGAGCAAGGGATTTCAGACCACCTCCGGGAATTCGAGGATCTGGAGCAGGCGCTCATCTTATTTTGTCTGCAGATCATAGCTTCTGCGAACGGTTCGGCCGACTACTTTGCTCTGATCCGTCTGGTTATGGTGGAAGCCGCCAACCTGCCAGACTCATTTTTTGAAAGGCTGGATAGCGCAACTGAAGAGGGGATTATCAGGAAGTTTACAGAGTTTGGACAAAACGGATTGCTTAATGTGATCGATCCTAAAATGGCTGCAAAGCACTTCGAAGCATTAACGTTTTTATTGGTATTTAATCAACCGAGAAAAACCGGGACACTAGAGGAGGAACAAACCAAACGTATTATCACTGAAGGCGTGCGCGTCTTTCTTTGCGCTTATGGACCACGTACCGTTCAAAACAGCAATCAACCATCACACTGATCGCGATTTTGCTTAATGTTAAAAGACAGGTGGGGATCACAGAAACGGCTTGTATCCTTCCAGTCAGCACGAATTGGCAGGAGTATTTTGGTTTGGGCTTCAATCCGCCGTACTAACAATGGTAATATTTTTACCTGATGCAACCTTCTTTGACCAGAGACATATTTCGTCCCTAGTAAAAAAACGTTTCTCTAGACCCACTCAAATTGTGTCTGATAGTATGGAACATGCAATGTTGAGCGGAGGGAGAAGCGAGAATGGAACAGCAGCAGCGGTATGAAAAATTGAAAATGGGAGAGCGGGGAGCCATTGTAAGCATTATTGCTTATATTTGTCTTTCGGCTCTGAAATTAATTATCGGGAACCTGTCTGGCTCAGAAGCGCTTCGGGCCGACGGCTTGAATAATGCAACAGATATTATAGCTTCTATCGCTGTTCTGATTGGCCTGAAGTATGCCCAGCGTCCTGCGGATCAGGATCATCCGTATGGCCATTGGAAATCCGAGACGATCGCTTCATTAATCGCTTCCTTTATCATGATGGCCGTCGGACTGCAGGTTTTGTTCAATGCCATATTCTCTGTCTTCGAAGGCAAGCATGAATCTCCGGATTTGATCTCTGTATGGACAGGGCTGTTCTGTGCGGCGGTGATGTATTTTGTCTATCGCTACAACAAAAAGCTCGCAGATAAGATCAACAGCCAAGCCGTCATGGCTGCCGCTAAGGATAACTTCTCGGATGCCCTGGTCAGTGTTGGCGCTGTGATCGGGATTGTCGGGTCCCAATTCGGTCTTCCATGGCTGGATCCGGTAACGGCGATTGCCGTCGGGATTATGATTTGTAAAACGGCGTGGGATATTTTCCGGGAAGCGTCGCATCATCTATCTGACGGGTTCGATGAAAGTGCGATCGAGGCCTTCAAGGACACGGTGAGCCAGGTTCAGGGCGTGGAGGAGGTCAAGGAGGTCAGAGCGCGGAATTACGGCAGCAATGCGGTAGTGGACGTCGTGCTGTCGGTCAGGGGCGACCTGGAATTCCATGAGGCCCATAATGTGGCTACCAACGTAGAGAATGAACTGAAAAAGTCCTCCGAGGTGCTGGAAGTTCATGTTCACTATGAGCCAGCTAAATCTTAAAATCGGTATTGGTCCATCTGCTCTACTCGAGCTCCCATTCGTTGGAATCGGGAGAAATGACTTCCCAGGTTCCGAAGAGGGTAAGCCCTGCGGCTTGAGCTAATGCGATTGATTCCTGCTGATCAAGCCGGCAGCGAAATTGAGGTTGAGCACCCTGCTGACAGGCGTACTGAGCTATAGAGCGGACGACGCTGCGCCCATGTCCTTGTCCTCGAAAAGGGGCGAGCGTGAGCACGCCGATATCCGCCAGGTTTGCTTTGCCCATCCAGGGGTACATACTGGCCGCGCTAACCAATCGATTTTGTTCAAGAGAGCCAAATACGGCCCAGTGGTCCAACTCTACAAAAGCGTCATCCAGGTCCTGCTCTAAGGAAGAGGACTCAAACTGAGCGAACAATTCATGGTCCTGTTCAGTTAAGCGGCGTAAATTACTCGCCAGATCAGTCTCAAGCAATTTTTCTTTTTCAGCTTCCGTGAAATAGAAGAGCGCTTCAGCTTTATGTAAATGAATTCCGCAATCTTGGAGCTGCCGGCGAAAGTTTGTCTCGGAATAACACCTTGTCGCACGCAATCCAGACTTTGCGGCTATCTTGGGGGTTAAGACCGCCATCGTCTTACCTTGTTCCAGCTTCAGTATCATCACTCGATTATCTTCACTTAGTATGCCAAAAGTCAATGACCGCCTGTGGAAATGCTGGCATTCGTTCCTGCTGCTTGTTCATGATCTCACTTCCTCATCTAAATACAGCTTTTTAAAGCTTATCAAATGAAGGGAGGGGGCCATAGAGATAGTTCTATTTTAGTTGAGTTTGCCTATTTTTACTCTGATCCACCGTACTTTGTTGACATCAGAACCAAGAAGGAATATATTATATATGAACAAGTGATCATATATAATCTTCTTTTCGAAGCGAGGGATAAACATGGAACAGAGTATTTCAAGACAGAAATTAATCCTGGAAGGGCTGGACTGTGCAAACTGTGCCCTGAAAATTGAGCAGGGAGTTCAAAAGATTGACGGAGTTGCGGCTTGCTCGGTTAATTTTGCGAACAAAACGTTAACGATGGAAATATCAGGAGCTCGTACTGAAGAGATTCTTGAGCAGACTAAGCAAAAGATTCGTAAGCTCGAGCCGGATATTAGAATTGTCGAATCTCATTCACACTTGAAACATAAGCAAGGTCAACATCAAGAACATAATCATGCCCATCTGCATGATCACGGTGACCATGAAGCCGGGGATGAACACGGCCATTCCCATGACCATGGGGCGAAGAACACCAAGGTCATGATCATTCGGCTGATCGCCGGCCTGGCTATCGGTGCGGCAGCCTTTGCATTTGCCTTGAGTCGAGAACTGGAACTGATTCTGTTTGTTGTTTCCTACCTGATCGTAGGCGGGGACATTGTTCTAAAAGCGTTGAAAAACATTGTGAGAGGCCAGGTATTCGATGAATACTTCCTCATGTCCATTGCGACTGTAGGTGCTTTTGTGATCGGCGAGTATCCTGAAGGCGTGGCCGTCATGCTCTTCTATCAGATCGGCGAGCTGTTCCAGAGCATCGCCGTCAACCGTTCACGGAAGTCGATCAGTGCATTGATGGACATCCGTCCCGACTTTGCAAATTTGAAAATCAATGATGAGATTAAAAGAGTCAATCCGGATGAAGTGCAGATCGGTGACTTGATTATTGTTCGTCCCGGAGAGAAAGTACCGTTAGATGGGAAGGTCATTGAAGGAAACTCAGCTATGGATACTGCGGCACTGACCGGCGAGTCCGTACCGCGTGAGGTGACCGTAGGGGAAGAGGTCTTGAGCGGATTTATCAATAAGAATGGCGTTCTGACCATCGAGGTGACCAAGGTATTCGGAGAATCAACCGTTGCGAAGATTCTGGACCTGGTCGAGAACGCCAGCAGCAAGAAGGCGCCAACGGAAAACTTCATTACGAAGTTTGCTCGCTATTACACGCCGGTGGTTGTCATTGTTGCCGCTTTGTTGGCAGTGGTGCCACCGCTCCTATTCAGCGGTGAAACCTTCTCGGAATGGGTGTATCGGGCATTGGTATTCCTGGTCATTTCTTGTCCGTGTGCGCTGGTCGTATCGATCCCGTTAGGCTTCTTCGGCGGCATTGGCGCTTCATCCAAGAATGGGATTCTGGTGAAGGGCAGCAACTACCTGGAGGCACTGAATGACGTCAAATATGTTGTCTTCGATAAGACCGGTACCTTAACGAAGGGTGCATTCAAAGTGAATGGCATTCACCCTCAAAACGGCTGGACCAAGCAACAACTCCTGCGTCATGCAGCGTTTGCTGAAATGCATTCCACTCATCCGATTGCAGAGTCTATTCGGGAGGCCTTTGGAGAGGAACTGAATGAAGCCTTGCTTGCTGACTACAATGAGATATCGGGCCACGGCATTCAGGTTATGTTCGAAGGCAAGGAGGTGCTGGCAGGCAATGCGAAGCTCATGCAGAGAGAGAACATTGATTTCTCGGCACCTTCTGAACTGGGAACGATCGTCCATATTGCGGTGGATAAGCAATATGCCGGTTATCTAGTCATCGCCGACGAGGTCAAGGAGGATTCCGCACAGGCGATCTCCTCACTGAAACGGCTGGGCGTGAAGAAGACCGTCATGCTGACCGGGGATATCAAGGCAGTAGGGGAAGCGGTTGGTAGACAGCTCGGCGTGGATGAGGTGCGAGCTGAGCTGCTGCCGCAGCATAAGGTCGAGGAGCTGGAGAAGCTTGACCGTCGTAAGGGAAGCAAAGAGAAGATCGTATTCGTCGGCGATGGCATCAATGATACGCCAGTGCTGGCCCGGGCCGATGTCGGCGTGGCGATGGGCGGCCTTGGCTCGGATGCGGCGATCGAAGCGGCGGATATCGTCATTATGACCGATGAGCCCTCGAAGCTGTCTTCCGCGATTTATATCGCAAAGAGAACCCGGAGAATCGTATGGCAGAACATTGTGTTCGCCTTGCTGGTTAAAGCGGTCTTCCTGCTTCTGGGGGCCTTCGGAATCGCAACGATGTGGGAGGCCGTATTCTCGGACGTAGGGGTCACACTGCTGGCCGTATTGAATGCCATGCGCGTATTGAAGATTAGACCTAACCTGAATTAAGAGGCTGCTAAACAGAGCCGCTATGAATCAGTTGGATGAAATAAGGACTGTCCCATAAGCCATTTTGATGGCAAAGGGGCAGTCCTTGTATTTTGCGTATACTCATTTGTTCATCCGTGGTTCGTATGCTGGAGGGTCTGCAGGAATATTTCCTCAATATGTGTATCATCCAGTGAGTAGTAGACGGTTTTTCCAACCTTGCGGCGCTTTACAATTCTAAGATTGCGCAAATATCGGAGCTGGTGAGAGACGGCGGATTGTCCCATTTCAAGGAGCACGGTTAAGTCATGTACGCAAAGCTCTCTCTTTAGCAGGGCACTAATGATTTTGACCCGTGTCGGATCACTGAAGGCCTTGAACCAGTCGGCTACCTGAACCGCGGCCTGGTCATTGATCAGCTCTGTCTTTACCGCCTCCAGGTTCGTGTCCGACCCTGAACAGTTCGTATCGCAATCTTCAACGGTTTTTATGGGCTGTACCATGGGCAATCACCTTTCTGTTGGGCCTATTAAAATGCGAGTTCAAAAAGTCAGCTTTTCAGCACCGAGAAGGTTGCGAGAACCCGACGAAGGAGGAACGGAGTGTAGGCAGACCCTACATGAGTACCGGACTTCTAGGGTGAACGCAAGATTCGACATCGAATCAGCCCCTTGGAACACTTCGTGATCAAAAGATGACTTTTTGAACAATCTCTTTAAACGAAAACATTACAATTAAGCCGCTATTGTCCTCACAATAACATATTAGGTTGCAAGGAGCAAGATTGGCACCTGAGTAGGAGGTCTGCGATGAAATCCATATTGAGGTGTTTGTGATATAATTCCAGTAAAAATAGGGAGTGAGAGCATGTTATCCAGAGAAGGACTAGAGAAAAATCAAATTCCTGTATACATAATTGCAATTATCCTTGGCGGTATTGCCGGACTGATCCAACCTAAGGCAGGAGGGCTGTTGGAGCCTGTTGTCTCCGTTGCGATTGCAGTGCTTTTATTCAGCATGTTCTGCCAGATCCCGTTTCTCAAGTTAAGAGAGGCACTCCACAATGGCCGCTTTATAGGGGCGTTATTGCTTGTGAACTTTATCCTCATCCCTATACTTGTATTCCTGTTGATCAAAATATTCCCGCAGCCAGATCCCGTTCTGATTGGAGTATGCCTGGTGCTTCTGACTCCGTGCATAGATTATGTCATTGTTTTTACCCAGTTGGGAAAAGGAAATGAAAAGCTCATTCTTGCATCTACGCCGGTGCTGTTTGTTGTTCAAATGCTGCTGCTGCCCCTCTACCTATGGTTGTTCATTGGGACTGAAGCCTCCCAAATTGTAAGGATCGGCCCCTTCGTTGAGGCCTTTGTGTATATGATTCTCATTCCATTAGTGCTTGCTTTGGCTTTACAATTTTCGGCGAAGAAGAGCGAGCCTGGAAGCAAGGCATTAGATTTTACAGCTTGGCTGCCTGTTCCCTTTATGGCTCTGGTGCTCTTTTTGGTGATAGGGTCTCAGATTGACCGGGTAATTAACGACTTTGCTGTGATTATTTCCGTAATACCTGTTTATGTTCTGTTTCACTTTTTTGCGCCGCTGATTGCGCGTTTGGCCGCATCTGTAATTCAGATTGAACCATCGGATGGAAGAGCCTTGCTATTTAGTGCCGGTACGCGCAATTCATTAGTTGTGCTTCCGCTTGCTCTAACCTTGCCGGGCGAGATGGCAACCATAGCTGCCGCTGTTATTGTAACCCAGACGATGATAGAGCTCATTGCAGAGCTCATCTATATCAAGGCTGTGCCTAAGCTTTTATACAAATAGAGAAGGATAATTAGGAATTATTAAGATTCAATGTGGCTCATTTGCAAGCATCTATCACAAGTTCAAGCTCGGAATGCGCCATGAAAGAAGCACTCCCCCGACTACGGTTTCTGGGAGAGTGCCTCCTTTGGGGGAGAATAATGGACTGACTTTAAAGCAGATAGAAGGCTCAGGAGGGAAGGCGATCCTCTTCAGGAGACAATTGAATCCAACGGGTTGCCCAGTGCTGGATCTGATCTAGTATAGGGGCAAGCTCGGCTCCTTTGGCGGTAAGAGAATACTCGATCCGAACCGGCTTCTCGGGATAAACAGTACGTGTAACAATTCCTTCCTCTTCAAGCTCCTTCAGACGGTCCGAAAGGACTTTCCCGCTCAGGTTGCGCAGTGAGCCTTCAATGGCCGCAAAGCGCTGTGGTCCCGGGAGCAGCTGATGCAGGATCAGGGTCGTCCAGCGCTTGCTGAGGATATCTACAGCTCTTTCAAATCTTGGACAAACTTCAGGTACTTCCATGGAGTATCACCTCTATGGTCAGTATTATACAGCAACTATCATAAAACAACAACCTTTACAAAGTATAATTAATTACTTGACTCAACAAAGTATTGATTATAAACTAACTTACATAAAGTAACTTAATTATTCTGGTTTTGATTTGTGATCTGCCTAGGAGGAAGTCCTATGAATTTAAAGACAGAAGTATGTATTGCGGGTGCCGGACCAGCGGGAACGCTGTTAGCCTGTCTGCTGCTTCGTCAAGGTATGCGGGTCACGCTTGTGGAGAAGCTGAATGAGCTTGGCCCCCGCTTTCGCGGAGAAATATTGAATGATGTCGGCGTATCTGTATTGGAGCGCCATCATCTCTTGGAACGGATTGCTGAAGAAGCGGTATTGCCGCTGAAAAGGATAGAGTATTGGGAGCAGGGGATGTTGACCAGAGCATTGCTTCCTGAAGAGACAGACGGGAATGTCGGTGTTCATGTTCCGCAGAAGGATTTGCTCAAGCCGATGCTCGAAGAAGCATTGAGCCATGAGTCCTTTACTTATCTGCCTGGACACACGGTCAAGGAACTGGTGACAGACGAAAGTGGGCGAACAATCGGAATTGTTGCTGCTTGCCAAAAGACAGGGCAAAGTAAAACGATAATCAGCTCGCTTACCGTTGGGGCAGATGGAAGGTATTCTGCCGTACGCAAGCTTGCCGGTGTTGAGACGGTCACAACAGACCATGGATATGATCTGCTGTGGGCGCGAATCCCGGCGCCGCAGGGCTGGGAGTCAGTCATCCGTTCTTCCGTAGAAGAAGGACAGCAGTTGCATTTATTTACGCAAGCCAGAGGCTTCATCCAAATCGGATGGAATATTGCCAAGGGCAGCTATGCGAAGCTAAGGAAAGAAAGCTTTGAGCCTTTTATCGGACGCTTGATTTCGGCCTTTCCTGATTTGGATAATCATGTTCGCGAGCATATTCAATCTTGGCATGATTTTGTTCTGCTGGACATTTTCAGCAGACAAAGTGTAACTTGGATAAAAGAGGGGCTAGTACTCATCGGAGATGCCGCTCATACGATGACACCGACAGGGGCCTTCGGTTTAAATGAAGCGCTGCGAGATGCGGAGGAGTTGGCTGAAGAACTAGGTTTCTCATTGATTAACGGAGATTTATCTCTTCGGCAACTGAATGAATTTGTACAGGAGCGGCGAGCGGTAGCTGAAGAGCTTCAGCGCCGTCAATTGGAAATGGAAGCAGCGTATGCCTATCAATTTTCCGCAGTTTAAAGAGAAGGGACAGTATATGATGATAAATGAACAAGCTTTGGCGATCTTGAAGGATAAGATTCAGCCTGTATATACGAAGGATCAAGTTCAATTCCTGGTAGGTCCGGTCAAGCTTCCTGTAAATCTGGATGGCGAGACAGTGACATTTCAATGGTACAACTGGCTTACCTTGGGCAAGCATGAACTAGAGGGGATTCGAGAAGACGAAATGGCTGAGCATATCATCGCTAAGCTCCCTACGATGAGTTTGGCCGAGGGGCAACAGTCCAGTGTACTGGTCTATGGCGACTTCGAACATGCCGATGATGCCCTGATTCGGATGCATAGTATCTGCCATACCGGAGATATCTTTGGAAGCAAGCGCTGTGATTGCGGTTATCAATTGCATCAATCGATGAGAATGATTGTGGAGCGCGGAGCAGGAGCCGTGTTTTATTTAGCAAATCATGAAGGAAGAGGCATTGGTCTGTTCAGCAAATCAATGGCCTATCTGCTTCAGGAGGAAGGCATGGATACGGTGGAAGCCAATCTGGCTTTGGGCTTTGCGGATGACTCCCGCAATTATGATGCTGCCATCGGAGTACTGGCTCATTTGAGACAAAGACCGGTAACCCTGATCACCAACAATCCAAAGAAGCTTGCTTCAATGAAGGAATCCGGTATGAATCTGTCCGGACGAGTGCCTTTGTGGGGAGATGTATCGGAGTTCAATCTTAAATATTTGCAGACAAAGGTTCAGCGCTCAGGACATCTTGCCGCGCAAGTGGGGGAAGGCCGCCAGTTGAGCTTGGCGGAATTGATCCTGGAGGACCATGTATCATGATTGAGCATGAGAAGTTTATGCGGCTTGCCCTTGAAAATGCGAGAGCAACCGAAGGACAGACGGCGCCTAATCCCCAAGTGGGAGCCGTCCTTGTTAAGGATGGCCGCATTATTGGTATAGGAGCTCATTTAAAGCCGGGAGAGCCTCACGCTGAGGTTCACGCATTGACAATGGCAGGCGAGAAGGCCAAGGGAGCCACAGCCTATGTCACCTTGGAGCCTTGCTCGCATCATGGCCGGACCGGTCCTTGTGCAGAAGCGCTTATTCACGCCGGGGTAAAGCGGGTCGTTATTGCTGCCCTGGATCCTAATCCGCTAGTGTCCGGGCGGGGAGTCGCCCTGTTGGAAAACGCCGGAATCGAAGTAATAAAAGGGATCTGTGAGCAAGAAGCCACTCAGATGAATGAGGTATTCAACAAATACATTGTCACCAAGCGTCCATTTGTCACCCTCAAGGCTGCATCAACGCTGGATGGCAAAATTGCCACCCGCACAGGCAGCAGTAAGTGGATTACATCGGACGCTGCACGGGAGGATGTACATCGGCTGCGTCATGTTAACCAGGCGATTCTGGTAGGCGTGCAAACGGTGATTGCGGATGATCCGCAGTTGAATACTCGTCTTCCCGGCGGGCGGAGCCCGATTCGTATCGTGCTCGACAGCACGCTTCGCATCCCGGAGCATGCCTGTATGCTTGGCGATGGAGAGGCACCGGTCTATATTTTTGCCGGCGCTCAAGCGAATCTCTCAAAGAAGCAGGAGCTTGAGGATCGGGGAGCAAAGGTGTTTATTACCCAGGGCGAACGGCCTGATCTTGCAGAGGTGCTGGATGTGTTGGGAGGTCTGGAGATATCGTCCTTGTTGGTAGAAGGGGGCGGCGAGGTACATGCTTCCTTTATTAGCCAAGGGCTGGCGGACAAATTAGTGCTCTATATAGCGCCTAAGCTGGTGGGCGGAGCGTCGGCCCCGGGCTTTATCGGGGGACAGGGAGTCAGTATGATGGATCAGGCCATTCCTTTGCGGGATATGCAGGTTGAAATGCTGGGCCCGGATTTGAAGCTGGAGGGGTACTTTTCCAAAGAATAGGTTCCAATTAAAGACTTTTATCTCTGAAGCTATGAGTCAGCAATCCTTAATGGGATTGCTGGCTTTTTGTCTTAGTTCCATAAGTATGGATTATGGTATAATTTATGAAAGATTTTAGATGAAGCGAGGAGATTCAAATGACCAAAAGGTCGATGGTTTATATGCTCGTTATCGTCGTCATTATCTTAATGGTTACTTTTAGCCTGTGGAAAAAGATGGACGAGCCGTCTGAAAATATGCCGGTCACGACGACTTCTTCTCCAACGGACTCAGCTCTCACTACTTCTGATACCGCGGCGACTGACACGGAGAGCGATTCGACAGAGACCGAAGTGAAAAGTCTGTACGACCTGGTTGCCGAGTACGGCGATTTGCAGCTTGTCGACACGCATAATCATGATGCCAGCGGATTCGCCTATTCTAAGATGCAGAAGAACTGGGAGCATTCCAGCGTCGACCGAATTGTTCTTTTTGGAGATGTGTCTGAACCTTCAGCAATCAAGACGGACGAAATTGCCTGGGGTGCTTATGAGGAAGATCCGGAGCGGTTCATTCCATTTTTCTCCGGAATCAATCTTCTGGACGAGTCTGGACTTCAGACGGTGCGGGACAATTTGGAGAAAGGGTATTTCGGGATCGGGGAAATTGCCGCAGCCTCAACCTATTCTCCCGCTTTGGCCCATGTTGCTTGGAAAACCAAAGATCCAATGGACGGAATCTTACCGGACATTTACAAGCTCTGCGCAGAATATAAGGTACCCGTGTTATTACATATTGATCCTCCGAACGGCGCCCCCGTCTTCAAACTGGAGGAAGCGCTCGAGGCCTATCCCGATACGACATTCATATTTGCACATATCAATGCTCATAATTCACCGTACAATGTCGAGTCTTTATTAGAGAAGCATCCAAATCTGTACGCCGACTTTTTTGCCGGTTTTACGGCATTCAATCCGGAGAGCGCATACGAGCTGGAGGATTTTGTCCCGGTCATTAAGAAGTTCCCGGATCGGTTTCTATTAAGCACGGATTCCGGGTACGGTTTGTCCGGAGGAGAAGAGAAGGCTATCGAAGGAATGTATCGCCTTATCGATGCTTTGGATGACCGCCAAATCGCTCAGCAGGTTGCCGGCGGTAACCTTGAAGAGTTAATTCGTATCCAGCCCGCAACAGACACGCAGCTTGAAGCGCTTCGCAATCTGCCTGACATGGATCGGGATTTGACGAACCTTACAAAAGAGGAAGCTGGGAAGCTGGTGTTGAACTATAAGAAATGAGCGATATCCAGGATTTTAGCGAGAAGCTTCATTACAGTCTTGTTCTTATTTTCTACGGTGTTCTTATCAATATCCTATTGAATTTCTATATCCGAATTGCTAAGAAAGCACTGAATTGACTTTAAGAGATAATAAAGCCCACCTAAGGCTGGAACCCGAAGGTGGGTTTCTCTATTATCACCGTATTTAAAAGCTGTATGAATCATTGCCGTTATTCGCTTCGCAGCGCTGTTACCGGAATTATTCCCCCGGACAGGCTGGTAACCAGTGCAGCCAGCGCAGGATTATGTGTTACCATCACGACCAGCTTGTCCTTGGCGATTGAACCGGGGAGAACATGACGTTTTTTAAATGATTAAAAAAGTATACTTTTATCTAAAAAAACTGACGTAAAGCTTTAAAAAACCCTATGTTACTGTTAAGGTAACAGGACTGTATAATGAGATTATTGAATAGAGCTGAGCTCGTATAAGTTATCTTATCGTAGTACATCCGTACAGTTTAGGAGGGAAGAGGGCATGAACATCAGGGTATTATTGGCGGATGACGAGCCTGTTATATTGCGGGGACTGAAGAAACTCATCTCCTGGGAAGAGATGGGGCTGAACATTGTCGGCGAGGCTTGTGACGGTCATGAATTAAGACAGTTGATTCAGAAATGCCGGCCAGATCTGATTGTTAGCGACATCAGCATGCCGGGACTTAGCGGAATCGACATTATCAAGGAGCTTCACGAACAGGGGCGTCAGATTAAAGTTATCTTTATAAGTGCATATCAGGAGTTTGCTTACGCTCAGCAAGCGGTACAGTACGGGGCGCTCGACTACCTGGTCAAGCCGGTGAACAAGCAGCATCTGGAGGCGGTCTTAAGCCGGGCGGCCGATTTGATTCGAGAAGAGAATGAAGGAGAACGGACAAGGGAAATGCTTCATCATTATGAGCGTAAAAATCGCACGGAAACGATCAGCGAATTACTTGAAGGTCTCATGGACGGAGATAAGCGGGCTGCCGGTGAATTAATAGGAATGGGCGCAATCGCACTAAGCCGCTGTACGAGCATCTGCCTCATTGAGATCGATGAAGAAATAGGCGGAGAATCGCACTGGGCGGGACGGGAGCGGAAGTTGGTCCATTTTGCGCTTAATAATATAGTGAAGGAAACATTAGATAGCTGCAGTAATTGCTTAATGTTTCAGAAAGATGGACGATACGGTATATTAGTCCAGTTTGAACAGCCGGGGGAACCGATAAAGCTAATCAAAAACTTGCACGATAAAATAACCTCTTTTTTAAAACTGAAGGTTTCTGCAGGAATCGGAAAGCCGGTTTCAGGCATTGAGTTGGCTAATGAATCATACCAGTCTGCTTTGAAAGCGCTAAAAACAAAATACTTCACGGGGTTAAATCATATTATTGAAGCTGAGGAATTGGATGGAGCTCCGGCGGGGGAAGTACCAGTGATATCAGAATTGCAGGGCGAGATGATCAAGGCGCTGTCTTCGCAGAATAAAAAGCAGCTTGTTGAAATGACTGACCGTCTGCTGAAAGAGGTGGTTAGACTAGCCAACGGGAACAAAGCACTAGCTGTGACAAGCGTATACAATACCATTTTGCGCCTGGAGCATGAGCTGTCCCAGTTTGGAGTCCATGCCCATTATTTCCGGGGAGGGGAGGATTCACTTCTGGACAGGCTGTCTGCCCATCCCACCTTTGCCGGTGTAACGGAAGAACTGACCTCCATCACATACCAGATTTTTGAACAATTAAATAGTAAGCTGGCCAATAAGGAGGTTGCCGAATTAAGAAAGGTCAAAACTTATATGGAGGAGCATTTCGCCGAAAATATCACTTTAGAATCGATTGCAGCCATGATTTATATGAACCCATACTATTTTAGCAGTTTTTTTAAGAAGCATACCGGAAAGAACTTCAAGCAATATTTAACGGAAGAGCGAATGAAGCATGCAATCCGCCTTCTGCTGGATACGAACCTGATGATCTATGAAATTGCTGAGCGCGTCGGTTATAACAATGCCAGACATTTCAGCGATATGTTCAAAAAGCTGTATGGAAAACTTCCGCAAGAATACAGGCAGTCAGCCGGAATGGAATAGGAGGCGTAACGATGGGCTTCCGAAAAAAACGATTCTACAGTATTTTCGTTAAATTTGCATGCGCTTTCATTTTTGTAGGACTGATTCCGCTCTTTACCTTAAGTCTCTTTTCCGTAAATACATTTACAAAATATGTTGAACGGTATACGACCGGAAATTTGCAGCAGATGGTAACCTACATGAGCTACAATCTGAATGCTGCGTTCAATGAGTATAATGAGCTATCAAAGCTGATGTATACTGGCAAATACGAAACATTCATTGAGAGCTATAATCAGAACCAATTGCATAATGTGAATGAACTGGAGCAGATCAACAACATTCCTATCCAGACATTTTTGAAGACACTTCTCTATAGTGATAACTATATCAGCAGTGTTTATTTTATCCGCGAAGAAGACGGGATGGTGTTCTACCAGGAGAGAGAGAACAGAGGGATGGAGGAGGAGCACCTGCCCTCTAATGAATGGATAGCAGAAATGCGTGAAAAGCCATCGAAAGTTGCTATCTTTCCAACTCATCCAGACTCCTACTACCCGTTAGCGAACCGAAGCGTGTTTACGATTGGCCGAAATTTAATTGATATCTCGGGGAAAGTAACGGCTGAGCCAAGGATTGCAGGTGCCCTTTTTATCGACGTGAACACCACGGTTTTTGAGAAGTATTTTAAAGAGCTTAACTTACAGGAGGAAGATGAATTACTTTTACTTGATGGGGAAGGTAATATTTACTTTTCTAATCAGAGAGAGGCAGAAGCATTGTCCCCCAAGAATCAGGAACAACTCGAGCAGGATGACGCGATGATCCTAATCTCTGAACCGATCCCTTTCTTGGAAGGAAGCCTTACTGCGAGAGTTCATCGTGCATCTTTATTTGAGCAGCTTCTGTCGGTGCGCATGACTGTATTTATTGTCATTGGA
Source organism: Paenibacillus apis (assembly GCF_018333295.1). Taxonomy (NCBI): domain Bacteria; kingdom Bacillati; phylum Bacillota; class Bacilli; order Caryophanales; family Paenibacillaceae; genus Paenibacillus; species Paenibacillus apis. Next base: position 182,488 of record NZ_BORS01000012.1, on the reverse strand, counting down.
TTGAGTTCAGTTGCACTCATTATAATGGGAACCTTATTCTCAAGAAGATTATCTGCCCCGATTCTCAAATTAATGAAACAGATGACCAAGGTTGAATCCGGTAATCTCAATACACACGTTGAAGTGCGCAGCAATGACGAGCTCGGCAGGCTCAGCCACAGCTTCAACCGGATGGTTGACCGATTGAAGGAATACATTGACGAAGCCTACGTGGCACAGATCAAACAGAAGCAATCCGAATTAAATGCGTTAAAAAGCCAAATCCGTCCGCATTTCTTGTACAATACCCTGGAAGTTATCCGAATGAGCGCTGTAGACAAAGACGACCATGAAGTGGCTGATATGATTTTGTCGCTGTCCAATCAACTGAAGTATGTGATTGATTATGGTGAGGAAAAGGTGAGCATCGAAAGTGAGCTGGACAACATTAAAGATTATTTCTATATTATTTCAGTTCGTTATGATCAACGATTCGATTTGAATTGTCACATCGCGTCAGATGTGGATGTTAAATGGAGAATCCTCAAGTTATCTCTGCAGCCCATCGTTGAAAATGCGATTCATCACGGGCTGCGTCAGAAAGGGCGGGGCACTGTCGGGATTACCGCCGAGCGGCGGGACAAGGATATAGTAATCACAGTCTATGATGATGGCGTGGGAATGAGTGCCAATACGCTCGCCAGACTTAATGAGATGCTGAACGATCCGCAGGCCACCGGAAAAAATATCGGACTTAAAAACGTGCATGAACGAATCAGATCGGTATTTGGAGATAGATATGGAATCGCAATCAACAGCCGTGAGCATATCGGAACTTCAATTGTGCTTACTTTTCCGATTGTTGCAGAAGCAATCGACGAACGGACGGAGCATTAATTTCCGTCCGTTCTTTTATCTAAAAAACACGCACACGCATCTAAAGAAAGTTCATTCCGAACAGGGAAAGCAAATGTTAATCTTGAAATAAGGAAACGGTTTCAAAATACACGGTGATGCGCACATCGTACTTGTTTCCGGCTCAAAGTCAAAGGGAGGTTACTGAATTTATGGCTAGAAAAAAATGGATGACACTCTCCACCCTGATCTTGGCTGCTTCAATGGTACTAAGCGCCTGCGGCGGCGGGAACTCAAGCGGGAACTCGAGTAATAATTCCGCAGCGAATAATCCTTCCACGGGAGGGAATGCGGCTGCTTCGCAAACAGAGGACAAGAAGCCTGTCAGCTTTACAATCGGGTACGCTACCGGCGATCCAGCTACAAAAAAGGCTATCGCGGATACGATTCAACGGTTTACGGAGAAAAATCCTCATATTACGATCAAGGATTACAGTGAGACTTCGTCCGCCTCTTACCTGGACTGGCTGAAAACGAAGGACGCGGTCGGTGAATTCCCGGATCTTGTGGAAATGCGGGATACGGAAGTATTTGCGGATGCGGGTAAAATCGTCGAACTGCCATCCGATCTGGTAGAGCTGTTCAATGATCCGCCAATGGTTGAAGGCAAAGTATGGAACGCTCCAATGCAGGTTAACTCGCCGCAGGGGATTATATACAGCAAAAAGGCATATGAAGAAGCAGGCGTTACCGAGCTTCCAAAAACATATGACGAATTCATTGAAATTCAGGAAAAATTGAAGGCCAGCGGCATTTCACCAATTGTTGTCGGCGGCAAAGATATATTCCATATGGGCTTCTGGGTTAACAAATTCCTGGTAGATCAGGTTTACGCAAATGATCCGGACTGGAACTCAAAAAAGACGGCTCAGGAAGTTAGCTTTACGGACGCAAATGTTGTTCAAGCCATGACAGATTACAAAGAGCTGTTCAAGAACTATGTCGATAAAGGCTGGCTTAGCACGGGTGACAATCAAACAGCATCTTTCCTGGTAACAGGGAAGGCGGCACAATTGTACTCCGGAACCTGGATGTTCACCCAGATCGCTGAAGCTGATCCGAACTTTGAATTTGGATTCTACGCCATTCCTGACCGTGAAGGTAATGTGAGTGTAATTGGTCTTCCATCTCCTGCTGGCTGGTCCATCTCGACGGAGGCATCCCAAGATGCGGACAAGCAAGAAGCCATCAAAGAGTTCATCCGTTTCTTCTTTGAACCGGAGAACTATTCGCTGTATTTGGCCAGCATCAATGCTCTTCCTTCAACCAAGGAGTCTGTCACCTATGAATCCAGTGAACAAATGCAGGTCGTGCTCGAGCTGATGGCTGATCCGAACGTCAAAAAATCCCTAGCAATTAATAACTGGTGGGGCGAAAACCAAATTCCACCGCAGTTCCGTAACTGGTACTACAAGTTGCTGCAAGAATTGGTCGTTAAGGACGGAGACGTTCTCGACTACATGAGGCAAGCAGATACGGAGTATGACAACCAAGTCAAAGTCAACGCGATGTAAGGAACACAATCACACCGCAGGAACCTCCTTCGGGCGGTTCCTCTTTTTATTAGTGTGAGTGTTTCAAAGGAGGGAGACAACCATGACTGCACCGGTCGTTCAGTCGGAAAAGGCGTATACTGCGCTAAAAAAGAAGAAAAAATGGCCGAATTATGCGCTGTTCTTCATATTGCCGGCATTTATACTATATACCTTATTTGTAATTGTCCCTACGCTGGGCAGCGTCTATTACAGCTTCACATCCTGGGACGGCATCAGCTCCGATGTCCGTTTTATCGGTCTGGCCAACTTTGTAGAAATATGGAATAGCCCGCGTGTCCGTAATGCGCTGCAAAACACACTTATTCTAACTATTAGTCTAGTCATTTTGGAAAATATACTTGCTATTCTTCTTGCGCTGCTGGTTGATAAAGTGCGGTGGTTCAGCAAAATATTCCGCAGTGTATTTTATTTCCCGACCTTGCTTAGCGGCATTGTAATGGGCTTCGTCTGGGCAATGATGTTGAATTATAACTTTGGCGTAATAAATCAATTACTAACGAAAATCGGCTTTGGAGCAATCACGGTTGATTGGCTGGGTGATCCCAGATATGCTTTGATTTCGATTCTCTTCTCCACTGTATGGAAGGGAGCCGGCTATTACATGATTATCTATTTAGCCGGATTACAAGGCATTCCTCAGGAACTCAACGAGGCGGCAAGCATCGATGGTGCGAGCGGGTGGAAGCAGTTCCGTCATATCACATTCCCGCTGCTGGCCGGCTCGGTGACGGTGTGCATGGTCTTATCAATGATTAGCGCATTAAAGATATTTGACCAAATCGCTGTTATGACCGATGGAGGACCTGGATTTGAGACCGAAACACTGACCTATCTTATCTACAAAGTTGGATTCGGTGAGCTTCGACAGGGCTTTGGTACAGCTCTGGCCATGGTACTGTTTTTCATCATTTTGATTATTACCGTGTTTCAAGTGAAAATCCTCCAGAAAAGGGAGGTAGAAATGTAATGTCGCTGAGAACACGTAAAGTTCTTATAGATGCTCTGATCCTGGCAGTGACGTTGATTCTGGCAATTTTGTTTTTCTTCCCGATATTCTTTAACATCATGTCTGCCTTCAAGAGTAATGCGGAGATTATGAGGGACGCAGTTGCTTTTCCGACATCGCTCTATTTGGAGAGCTTTAAGTATTTATTGACGGAAACGGACTACCCGCAGGCCATCGTCAACAGCATCATTTTAACGGTGGTGTCAATTGCATGCCAAGTATTCATTATTCCGATGGCAGGCTATGCGATTCAACGCAAAAACACAAAATGGACCAGACTGATCTTCCTGTATTTCCTTGCAGGAATGATGATTCCGTTCCAGGCTTATATGATTCCTCTATTCAAAGAGCTGAAAATGCTTGGGCTTTACGGCAGTCTTGCAGGACCAATCATGATTTATGTTGCCGGCTCTGTCGGCTTCGGCAGCCTGCTGTATACAAGCTTTGTTAAAGGAATCCCGATGGAGATCGAGGAAGCTGCAGAAATTGACGGATGCTCGCGAGTGCGGATTTTCTGGAATATCGTCTTTCCTCTGCTCGGCCCGGTAACGGCCAGTATGGTCGTCTTGAACGGCTTGGGCATCTGGAACGATTTCCTCATGCCAATGCTTGTCCTGCCTTCCGGAGAACCTAAGACAATGGTTGTAGAGATCTACCGTTATATCGGAGAATTCTCTTCCCGTTGGGATATGATCTTTGCTGGTACAACGATGTCTGTCGTTCCTGTACTCATCGCATTTATATTTTTGCAAAAATACTTCGTCAAAGGCCTTGCTTCCGGAGCGACCAAGGGATAAGAACAGAAAGGCTGTGAATTTCTTTGTTAAACACTACGCAGCAGCAATGGGTGAACGATGTGATCGCCAGGCTGACAGCCAAGATGGAGCTGGTCAGTGAGCGATCGAGAGACAAAATTCCATATACGACCTTGAATGGTGTGCATGATGACCGGGCAACGGTTAACCCTTCCGGTGATGACGCTGACGGCATTTGCTGGTGGACAAACGGCTTCTGGGGCGGTATGTTATGGCTGATGTATCATGAAACCGGTCAAGAGAAATACAAGGAGATTGCGCAAATTTCGGAAGCGAAGCTGGACCGGTGCTTTGAGGAATATTATGGCCTTCACCACGATGTCGGCTTTATGTGGCTGCCTACCAGTGTTGCAAATTACAGAATTACTGGAAATCCGGAATCCCGCAAACGTGCGCTGCATGCAGCAAATTTGCTGGCCGGGCGATTCAATGTTGCGGGAAGCTTCATTCGTGCTTGGAACGACCTGCCGGAAGGAGATACAAGGGGCTGGGCAATTATCGACTGCATGCTCAATATTCCGTTATTGTATTGGGCCACCGAGGAAACGGGAGATCCTCGCTATATGCAGATTGCCATGAAGCATGCGGACACTTCCATGACGGCTTTTGTTCGTCCGGACGGCTCTATTAATCACATTGTCGAGTTTGATCCATTTCTAGGAGGAGTGGTTCGTACTCACGGAGGACAAGGCTACGGAGAGGGATCTTCCTGGGCCCGAGGTCAGACTTGGGCTCTATACGGGTTCATAATGAGCTATATTCATACCGGCAAGGACGAATATCTTCATACGGCCAAACGGGTTGCTCATTATTATATGGCGAGCATTCCCGATGACGGCATTATCCCGGTTGATTTCCGGCAGCCCGAGGAGCCGGCTCTGACAGATGATACGGCTGCAGCCATTGCGGCATGCGGGCTGATTGAGATCGCCAAGGCTGTAGGCGGTCACGAAAGCCGATTGTATATCTCCGCTGCGCTGAAGCTGTTGGAGAGACTGGATCAATCGCGAATCGATTGGTCTCCGGATACCGATCATTTTCTCTTGTATGGGACAGGAGCCTACCATTCCAAAACACATCATCATGCCATTATCTACGGTGATTATTACTTTATGGAAGCGATATTTAAGTTAAAGGGCAGCGATCTTTATTTGTGGTAGGGAGCCTGCAATGAAAAATATGCTGAAAGGAGAGCTGGTCATTATAAATACAATCAAGATCCCGATCCTGAGAGGTTTTAACCCTGATCCATCTATTATTCGCGTGGAAGATGACTATTATATCGCAACCTCTACCTTTGAATGGTTTCCGGGCGTGCAAATTCATCATTCCAGAGACCTTGTTCATTGGGAACTGCTTACCCGCCCTTTGAATCGGGTGTCCCAATTGGACCTTCGGGGTGTAGGAGCTTCCCAGGGGGTATGGGCTCCTTGTCTGACTTTTCATGACGGAGTCTATTACTTACTTTATACCGTCGTTAATTCCTTCTATGTCAAAATGTATGATACGCCTAACTTTCTTATCACGACTACTGATATTTGCGGGGAATGGTCGGAACCTGTATACCTGCACAGCTATGGATTTGATCCGTCCTTGTTCCATGACGATGATGGACGCAAATACATTGTCAGTATGGTTACCGATCATCGGGTTACGAAGCGGTACAGGGGGCATCTTGTCATTCAGGAGTATTCCGAGCAGGAACAACGCATAATCGGCGAACCTGTTACGATTTACGCCAGCAACGATATTTATCTGGAGGGCCCTCATATTTACAAGCGGAACGGGTATTATTACTTGTTCGCAGCGGATACGGGCACAGGAGAGGCTCACGGCCAATCCATCTTAAGGTCGAAGGAGTTATTCGGGCCTTATGAAGCCTATCCGGGTAATTCCTTGATGACATCGAGAGAGCATCCGGACCTGCTCTTGCAAAAATCCGGACATGGCGATCTTGTAGAGACACAGAATGGCGAATGGTACATGGTTCATCTGTGCGGACGGGCCCTGGAGAACCGGACGGAGAAAGGGGACCGCAAGTACACGCTAGGCCGTGAGACAGCGCTGCAAAAGGTGGAATGGACCCCGGATGGCTGGCTTCGCTTGTCGAACGGCACCGTACTGCCGGATGTAGAGGTAGAAGCTCCTGATCTTCCGCCTCATCCTTTTCCCCAACGTCCGGATCGGGATGACTTTGATAGCGATAAGCTGGACATCCATTTCCAGTCTCTGCGTGTTCCGTTGGATGCTTCGTTCTATTCATTGACGGAACGCACTGGTTATCTGCGGCTATACGGCAGAGAAGGACTTGGTTCGAAATACAGACAAAGCTTGATTGCCAGGCGTTGGCAGGAGTTCAAATTTACAGCTACCACCTGTCTTGAGTTTGAGCCGACAGATCCCAAGCATATGGCCGGCTTGATTTGTCTTTACGATACGCAGAACTACTATTATCTACACGTGACCCACGATGAAGATCTGGGACGCTGCATCAGTATCTTGTCTGCGGTCAATAACGTATACGCTGCACCTGTTGGCTATATTTCCTTGCCTGAGCATGCAGCGCGCATCTGGCTTCGCGTTGAGGTTGATCACGACAAGCTTCAGTTTGCTTATTCAACCGAAGGCGAGAACGCATTCAAACCGATCGGTCCAACTCTGGATGCCAGCACTTTGTCCGATGAAGCCTGTAATGAAGGATGGTTTACGGGTTCCTTTGTCGGCTTATGCTGTCAGGATCTCACAGGCTTCCGCAAGTATGCTGATTTTGACTATTTTGAATATATCGAAGAACCATCGGGTTGAAATACTGAATTTTACGTTCTTTTGCCCTTTCTACGCAGCTTATTTAGTTCAACTTGTGAGCTAACTATCTAAAGCCGAATCCTACAGGGTTCGGCCTTTTTTAAAGACTAAATAGATGCTGTTGAAAAAGCAGACTTAATGCTTAAAATAACCGCAGTCGCTGAATTGGAGGATATGCTAGTTTGAGTAATGAAAGACTTCTGCTGTGACAGGGAGGGGGGCGGATGAGTCAATCATCATGAAAAGAAGAACAGAATAAGGAGGAGCGGAATGAAAGGAAAGCGTTATTTATCAAGAGCGTGGAAACTGTTGTTAACTGTATTCATAGTATCAAATACGCTGACTGCTGTCTCTTCAGGGGAAATTCTCGCTAAATCAGATTTGAATGGTATTGAAGTGACGGATTATCAAGTTGAAATTCTAGAAACCATTAGCGACAACGGATTTGTCCATCCGGGGGTCGGCTTAATGAAGCCGATTCTGGAAAACATGCGAGAACAGGTATTGGCCAAAAATGAACCGTGGTACTCGTATTTTCAGGCTATGACGCTGTCTGCAGAAGCTTCCAGAACCGTAACATCGAGTAATGAAGATCCAAATCAGCCGATGAAGCCAGCATCGGATGCCTTTAATAGTACAGGTATACAAGCCAAGTTCATTTCAGATGGTTTGAAAGCGCATACACAGTCGCTAATGTATTTTGTTACCGGAGATGAGGTCTATCGTTCTAATGCCATGCGCATTATCCGCATATGGTCACAGATGGACCCTGACAAGTATGAGTATTATTCGGACGCTCATATTCATGCCGGTATACCGCTGAATCGGATGGTTACAGCCGCAGAGATTTTAAGATACAGCAGCAGTCCGTCTTCCGAGTGGGCCTGGAACGATGAGGATACCGAACTATTTACGAAGAACCTCATTGAACCGGTAATGGAGACGTTTCAGTATGATAACAGCTGGTTTATGAACCAGAACAACTATGCGTTGCTTGGTGCTATGGCAGGAAGTATTTTTACAAATAACCTCGAGGAATATACTAAACGGGTCGAATGGTTTACGGTAAATTCCTCAGCGGTTAATCAGGGGTTTAACGGGTCAATCAAGCAAATGTTCCGGCTGGTAGATACCAATGCAGCCACAGGTGAAGTGCTGGACACCCCCGTCGTGCAGCATGTGGAGATGGGAAGAGACCAGGCACATGGAGCAGGTGATTTGACCAATGCGGCCATCATTGCCCGTATGATGCTGGCGCAGGGCACGAAGGTCGATCCTGTTGAAGGAACCGTATCCGACAGAGAGGATGCTGTCGGCCCTTATGAATTTCTCAATGACCGCATCCTGGATGCCGTGGATTACTTCTGGCAATATATGCTGGGCTATGACACCAACTGGGTGCCGACCCCCTTTTCGATTGCTCCGGATGGTACAGTATTAGGAATCTATCACAGAATATCTGATTCGTATAAGGGCAGGATGAATACGGCTCAAATGTGGGATATCTATTATTACTATACCTATGAGAGAAATATGGATATTGCCGAGAGAGCACCGTATTTTTATGAAGCATTTATGAAGCGTCTTCCTTCGAATTACTACTATGCAGGCAGCTACAATCAAGCCTGGAATAGTCCGGATGGGGGCGGAGATTGGTGGCTGTACGTGCCGGAAGCGGCTAAAGACGAAGGAGCCAGATATATTCCTAAGGAACAGACAAACGGAAGCGTCGTTGAAATTGAAGACCGATATACGGCATTTGACGACCGTACAGCCACAAGACAAGAAGGCGGCATGTCTTATGTAGAGTTTCTTGCTAATCCGGCAGGAACCAAGGCTGCCGTTCTGAATCTCTCCTACGGGACACGCTCGGGCTCAAAGCTTGTCGGTATTCGCTTTAGAACAGACCAGATGGCTACGTTACAGATAAGCAGAGATTTCTCGACAGAGCCTTATACGACATTGACGTTGCCGAATACAAGAGGTGAATGGAAATATATCACTTATGATGCCGGAATTGATCATGTTACCTACGCACAGTCGGATAAAGATTATAGTCTCGTCTATCTGAATGTAATTGGAGAAGGCGCGAAGGTTGACTTGGATTATATTCATCTAAATGCAGATACAGAGCTTTCTCCTCCGGTATTCAAATCAGGAATGGGGGCAGAGCGTTATGCCGGATATATCGGGACACCTGTGACGATTGATTTGTCAGCGACTGATTCTGCTCCAGATCACAAAATAGTCTATGAGCTTCAAAACGGTCCGGGTGGAGGGCAGCTGGATTCGGATACAGGGCTCTTTTCTTGGCAGCCAACCCAGACTGGAACATACAACTTCACGGTCATAGCTTCAGATGGAACATCGCTGGCTGCCAAAAATATTGAGGTTAAGGTTACTAATGATCGTAACTCGGCCGTTCAAGCTGTAATTTCATCGTACAATGCAAATACAAGCTATGTAAGTACCACACTGAATCGTTATCAATCGGCTTACCAAGAGACCGTGGACATAATTGCGGACGCTTCAGATGAACAATTCATGCAGCAATTAATCAAGCTGAAGGCAGCAGCAGAGAATCTAGAGGTTCTGACACCTCGCTTGTATGACGGGAGCATGGATTATAGCAGTATTGTAACCTCTTCCTTCGGGACTTCGATTCCGATGCTGCTCGACGGGAACAATAATACATTTCCTGTATACTCCTTGGCTCCGGATTTATATCATATTCTTGACTTCGGAGCGGATTTCAAAATTACAGCGAATGCGTTCTCATTACAGAGTCGAATGAATTTTGTGGATCGAATGGCTGGTTCGACGATTTATGCTTCTAATGATCAGGTACATTGGACCCGGATTACGTCCGGAATCACGGATTTCACCGATGGAATGTCGGAAATTGAGGTGGATCCTGCTTACAGGAATGCCCAGTTCCGCTTTATCAAGATACAAATGATCAATCCGCAGCCTGACGTTCTCTCCGGCAAAGTTCAAAACTTGATGGAATTGGGTGAGTTCCGGATTGATGGTGAGCGACATGAAACCAACAACAAAATGTCACTGGTTTCTATGACTTCAGATCAAAGTATTGCAGGAAGAATATCGATCGGTGACACCGTAAAGCTGTCCATTGAAGCAAAAGCACCTCTGCAAAATGTTGAGATTCAGATTCAGGGGACCGATGCTGAAGCTGCTACGGAGGACAATCTTCATTTTACCGGCACTGCCGTGATGAAGCCTGGGACAGCAACCGGTAAGGTTGCATTTTCAATTGACTACCAGACTGCTGACGGAACCGCAGGGGATACGGTGTACTTTACGACCGATGGTTCCAAACTGTTCCTTGGGGATGATTCAGATCTGATTGAAGATCTATTGACGACTACAACCTTGATCGATTCAACCACCTCCTCGGGAAGATCCGAATCAGAAACCTTAAAACAAACGGGCTACTTGTTTGATAATAACCCGAGCACGAACTCCGATTACCGCTTAAACGGTGCAGGTTCGGGAGGATACATCGCTTTTGATTTCAGAGAAGGCAATCAGGCGACGATAACAGGGGTGGAGATACTAGCCAGACAGGATCAATATTATACAAGAATCAAAGGAGCAGTGGTCCAGGGGTCTAACGATAAGGAGAACTGGAAGACGATCACAAATCAGGCAACGGCCACGATGGATTGGCAAATGCTGCAATCAAACAGTGATCAGGCATATCGATATATACGGGTCTATAACGCAAACAACTGGTTTGGAAATATGGCAGAGATTAAATTACACGGATCTACTGACACCATAAGCCAGATGGAGTCGGTATCGATTTCTTCGGATCAAAGTATAATCCTATGATACGATAGGGGGAAGCTGTACTTATTCGGATTTTATTGCTCGGAAGGAGATGTCAAGATCGCTATGCTAACGCTGGAGGTTCAAGATGAACAGGGCTTGGTAAAAGCCAGCCGGAGTGAAAATACTCACGTGAAGTTAGTCTATCCTAAAGGCTATGAGCCCGGAGACGCCGTTGTACTGCGAAGCACGGAGGTTCCAGTATATTTGGTCATTCAACTGGAGGATTCGATGCCGGCGGCATTTATTTATCTGTCGGAGGAAGCTTTCCGGTTTGCCATTCCGTACGGGGAGAAGAAGGTATCCTATTCACCAAAATCATTTACCGGGGAGATGCATGTAATTAACGCACGTGCAGCGCTGCCGGAGGAGATTCAGGCCTATAAAAACCTAGCGCTCAATCCATATGACCAGCACTCCAATTCAAGCTGTTATCCTCATGCTGCCGCCAATGCAGAGACGCGAGGCGAATCGGTCTTTGCGGCCCGGAATGCCATCAACGGTAATACGGCCAATGATTCCCACGGGGAATGGCCTTATGAATCCTGGGGCATTAATGGCCGGGATGATGCGGAAATTACAGTATATTTCGGAAGAAGCGTCATCATCGATAAGGTCAATTTAACGCTTCGGGCGGATTTTCCGCACGATAATTACTGGGAGCAAGTTACCTTGTACTTCCCAGACGGAAGCTCTCATACGGCCTCGCTTGTGAAGACCCACCAACCGCAAGTAATCACGTTAGCTCCGCGGACTGTTGATCGGGTCACCCTTGGCGAATTGATAAAATCGGATGACCCTTCTCCGTTTCCGGCGCTGACTCAGATTGAGGTCTATGGAAGAGAGGCAAATTAATTTTTAACCGGCTGCGATGTTCGCAGCCGGTTTTTTATAGATTTTTCCGAATCCTTGCACAGTATTGCGCAAAAATTGATGATCATGATAAAATTAACTATTTTAAAGACCGAAAGCTGAACGAGATTTTGTTTGAACCTTAGAAGCAAGAAAGCAGAGGTATTTTATAACGTGGAATCTTACCCTTTTAGCTATGATCCTGGCACCCCTTTTATACAACAAGCGGCGGATTGGGTGGCAGACGTATTTTACGAGCTGCTGCCGGAAGCGGGCTTTGAAGTCCGGGATGAGCAGATCTATATGGCGTTTCAATTGGAAAAGGCATTTGCCGACAAACAAATCATTTTTGCCGAAGCGGGAGTAGGTACGGGGAAAACACTGGCTTATCTTCTGTATGCGGTATGTTACGCGCGGTACACGCGCAAGCCTGCGGTCATTGCCTGCGCGGACGAGTCCTTGATTGAACAGTTAGTCAAACCTGAGGGAGACATCGCGAAGCTGGCCCGGCATTTGGATCTGATCATCGATGCGCGGTTAGGCAAATCGCCGGATCAATATCTGTGCCTTAAAAAGCTAGATCAGGCGAGAATGGAAGCGAACTCGGACATCAATTGGGAAGAAATCGCGGCAGGTCTGCCCGGCTTCGTCAATTCCTCTGCTCCAATGCAGGCCTTCCATGCCTACGGAGACCGGAGAGATTATCCGCAGCTTAACGATGAGCAGTGGAGTACCATCAATTGGGATCCCTTTCAGGACTGCTTCACCTGCGATCGTCGCCACCGGTGCGGGCAGACACTGTCCCGGGATTATTATCGGCGCGCTGCCGACATCATTATCTGTTCGCATGATTATTATCTGGAGCATGTATGGACCTATGAAGGCCGCAAACGGGAGGGCCAGCTGCCGCTCCTGCCTGAGCATTCTTCCGTCGTATTCGATGAGGGACATCTGCTGGAAACCGCAGCCATGAAGGCGTTCGGCTATAAAATGAAGCATACCACCTTCGAAGGATTAATTACGCGCCTTCTGCAAAATGAGATCCGTGAATCCCTGGCCGTGCTGATCGACGAGGCAATTGCGCAGAGCGAGGTGATGTTTGACGCGTTCGGGCAATCCAATCTGCATATCGCGGGGTCGGATCGTAAAGAAATCGTCTTGACCGGGGCATTGTTGAGCGAAGTGCGCCAGTTCCGGGACATCATTTCAGCAATCGAAGAGGAGCTTGTCTTTGAAGGTGAGTTATACACGCTGGACCACTACCAGCTTCGTATTATTGAGGAGCATATGGAGATGCTGCAAAAAGCGCTCCTCCTGTTCGAGCAGCCGGAGTCGTCGGTGATCAGTTGGGTAGAGGATAGTCCGGAAGGGCTCATGCTCTCTGTTATGCCGGGTACGGTTAAGGAAATGCTAAAAAACCAGGTGTTCCACCTTCGGATGCCGGTCGTATTTTCGTCAGCGACAATGGCCGTGGAGAGTTCTTTCCGTTATCTCGCAGACAGTCTTGGCATTGAAAGCTTCCTGTCCTTTTCAGTAGATTCACCCTATGCGTATCAAGAACAGATGGAGGTACTGGCACCACATTGGCAGTTTGCTGACGGATTCGACGGAAAGATGAAGGAAGCAGTGCGGTTTCTGCAGCAAACGGGCGGCAGAGCGTTGATTCTTTTCCCGACTCGTGAAGAGCTTCTTCAGTTCAAGGAAAGGGCGAAGCTCGAACCGCTGCTGAAGGGGATGTCCTTCTACTATGAAGGCGACCGAGAAATCAGTCATTTGATCTCTGAATTCCAGCAGGAGGAGGAGAGTGTCCTCTGTGCGGTCAGTCTGTGGGAAGGACTCGATATTCCGGGGCCTTCGCTCATGAACGTGATGATCTGGTCGCTGCCATTTCCGCCGCTTGATCCTGTATTCAATGCTCGGCGAAAAGCTGTTGCCGATCCCTTTCAGGAGGTGGACATGCCTTATATGCTGCTGCGGCTACGTCAAGGCATCGGCCGGCTAATCCGCTCACGGGACGACTCCGGCATTGTCGTGCTGATGGGCGAAGAGCTTCGGACCCATCCCGAGGTGAGGGAAAAAGTGAGATCCGTTCTTCCCAAGGGTGTTGAGCTAAAGCCATGATTGAAGCCTTTGTCTCCTCTCATAGCACATGTACGGACAAATGCCGAACGGTGGTTTGTTTTTTGGCCGGTATTCTGACATATCGGAATAACTTTGAAGCCGCAGCGTTCGAGGTTGCCCAAAGATATCCCGATGCAAAAATCGTAGTCATCTTTCCTTACGGGATGGCAAGTGGAACCAGCCGTTCTGTACTGCATCGTCTGTTAACCCGACAGCTGGCGCAGGTTGGATATGATCTGATCCATGGCCCTTCCCGGAGGGTGCGGCTTGTATCGGAAATCATTGGTGAGCACATGGCGTCTGCAGATCAGCTTCTTCTGATCGGGCATAGTGCCGGCGGCGTGGTCGCGTATCGTTCCGGGCTTATTCTTGCTGAGAAGTATGGGCAGGAGCAGGTGCGGGTCGTGGCTGTTGGAAGTCCTAAATTCCATTTGAGGGATATCCCGTTCAACAAGCGTTTCATCTATATCAGCGGTCGGAATCCGGACCGAATTACTAGGATCGGCAGCTGGCGCAGGCCGGGTTCGCGAGTTTACTGCGGAAAGCCTGGGCTGGAGATCCAGCTGGACTTCAATCCGGGCAACTTGGGATGGCAGTACCATGCTTCTTATTTTCTCAAATCGGTCTGGGTGGATCAGAATCACGTCTCGCATTCGAATGTGGAAGAGCTCATCTCCAAAATTCATGAGCTACATCCAGAATTTAAGGGATGATGTGCTGAACTGTATTAGTAAGTAACGGTTGAAAATAACTCTCGTGTTTGAACGGTTCTTATGCTTTACGGATCTCGATAATTGAGACCTTACAAATCCATTGACTTACGAACGTATGTTTGGTACTTTGGATATGAGTTTCATATTCTATTTGAATGGTTGTAGAGTGCGTATGACTGAAATCTTAGTTACAGCACGTTCATTCTTACTTACACATGCCCGTTTATTGGAACGCCGATTACTTGAAGTTCTCTATGAAGGTGCTCATCCTGCTTTGGGTCGGTAATGTTGTACGTGCCTATCAAAATTCTGATGGCGGCCTCGGCCATGCTTTAGAACCTGACGTTCATTATCCGGAAAGCCAACCGCTTCTCACTTCTTTTGGCCTTGGAGCATTAGAAGAGGCGGAGTATCGGAACTTAGAATTTGTAACATCTGTATGTAACTATCTTCAATCTGTGTCGGACAAGAAAGGCCTTGTCCCATTTTTTCTGGAGTCAGCTTATCAGTCACCTCTTGCAAGTCATTGGATGCATTCCACAGTATCACCGGGTCTTAACCCTACAGCTGAGATTTGTGGGCTTCTTCATTACCAGGGGGTAGAACATGAGTGGCTTTCTTTAGCAACAGAAACTTGTTGTGAAATGTTTGTTGAGGAGCCTCCTCTTGAAGTCCATGTTCTTTTTTGCGCTGTCAGATTGGCAGAACACATACCCGACAAGGCAATGGCAGAAAATCTGCTAGATGTTATCGCTACAGCTCTTCCGCGTGCTAGTTTTTTTTCAAAGTGGATGCTTCTTCAGATGCTTACGGCTAACGCCTCTTCATTTCGCACCTAAACCTGGATCAATAAGCCGATCATTGTTTACCCAAAGCCAGATCGAGAATCATCTTGAAGTTCTTACAAAACAACAATTACCGGATGGCGGGTGGCTTATTAGTTGGAAAGCACCAGGACCTGCTTCAGAAGTGGAGTGGCGCGGTCGAGTGACTATAGAGGCCATTTGTAGGTTATCTGCTACGGAGTAATATGAGAGATTGAACATTTTGACTGAGCTATGAGAGTATAGTTGTTGATGAAATATGCCGATTACGATATAATTTATGTCATAATCAGTATATTTACTACATGAAGTTATTAAAGGAGCCATAACTAGTGTATGAAGTTAAAATATATGAGGATAGGAATGGAAATTCAGATTTGAAAAATTGGCTTCGTCAGTTAAAGTTTCGCAAAGAAAAGGGGATTAAGGAAGCAAGAATCATACTTAACCAAATACACTATTGTATTGAACGTATAAAATTAGATGGGACTTATGTACCTGAAGAAATTGCAAAGCACATCACAGAGGACATTTGGGAGCTGCGTCCAGACAAACATAGGGTAATGTTTTTCCAAGCGAAAGAAGGGATGTTCATACTACTTAATTACTTTCGTAAAGAAACGCAGAAAACCCCGACTAAAGAAATCAAAAAGGCTTTACAATTAAGAGATGACTGGAACAGGCGTACTCTCTAGCCATCAACAGAAGTGGAGGAATGATTATGAACTTTGATGATTATATGAATGAAATTGGAGAGAACACAATTGAAACGGAAACAATCCGACAGATTGCTCGTATGGTTTCTGACATAGTAAAACGCAGAAAAATGCTTGGACTAACCCAAAATGAAGTTGCCCAAAAGGCTGGACTTTCCCAAGCACAGGTAGCACGGCTTGAAAATAGTTCGCAAATTCCTAGAGTAGACACCTTGATAAAGGTTGCGATTGCCTTAGGAATGAACATTCAATTGAATGAAACCGATGAACAAGCAGTTGCTAGTCATCAAATAGCCCATGCTTAATAAATTTTCGAGAGCCTAAGGGCTCTTTTTTATTGATATCTTTTGATATGGATTTTGACGGATTATTTGAATAAAATTCATTGCAGAAGATGATAATGGCTAGTTTCTGCGTACAGATGGCAATTGAATTCTTTAGATGGACTCCTTCAACATAAACTCGGGATAATTCTCCACGTTTTACATAATAGCGTACAACCAGCGAGGATACAAAGTTTGCGCGGTATCCGGCAATGACAGCTGTGATCGCTTCATGCAGCCCGTTAAATTGTAAAGAGATTTTGGGAACGGATGAATTGTATGTACGACATAGGTTCTTTCATCATTTCGGACAAAGAAACTTGCTGATTCGCATATCTGTGACCAGGTGCAACGACAAACCATAACTCGTCCTGAAACAATTCCTCTTTCAAAATCGTTTCATGATATATCTGGCGTCCGGGGCGAGAACAAATGTTTGTATTTTTCCTTTTCTTTTGAGCAAATACTTTGTATGATAAAAAAGAAGTGAAGTTCGGTATTGCATGGGACTCAGCCTGTACTAAATTAGAGGTAGGTGCGAACATGATTCAATTAACAAACCGCCAAGCACGGCAATTTCTGTTGTTGAAGCATGGACTTTTGGGTGAATTTAAATTTAGTGGGAAGCAGGGCGTAATGGACTTTGCCCGGCAGGTCGGCTGCATTCAATACGACCCCATTGATGTTTGCGGTAAAAACGCCGAATTGGTGCTGCAGTCGCGAATCAAGGGATTTACCAAGGGAATGCTCGCCGAACTGCTGTATGAGGATAGAAGCCTTGTCGATTATCCTGATAAGAACCTGGCCATTATCCCCGTCGAGGATTGGCCGTATTTTGAGCGATACAGGCAAGCCGCGAGGCGGCATGCCGAACGCTATCCCGAAATGGAAGCGTTAATAACGCAGGTGCGGGATCATATCCAAAATCACGGTGTACTAAGTTCGGATGATTTAAAATTGGATGGAGATTTCTCTTGGCAATCGGCCATCCACTGGAGCAGTGGAACCAATTCATCTCGATCGGTGCTGGAGCAGATGTATTCGACAGGTGAGTTGATTATTCATCATAAAAAAGGAACGCGTAAATATTACGATTTGGCCAAGAATTACATACTTCCAAATCTGCTGGATACCCCAGAGCCGCTGGAGGATGAACTTGAGCATTATAAGTGGCGGGTACTGCGCCGGATCGGTGCTGTTGGCCTTTTATGGAATCGTGCGTCAGATGCATGGCTGAATATATGGGGGTTGAAAGCCGAACAGCGCAACGAGGTTTTTCGCCAGCTATTACACGAAGCTCGCATTGTTGCTGTCGCCGTGGAACATATGAAAGATATGCTGTACTGCCGTGCTGAGGACTTACCGCTTATTGAAGCCGTCCTGCAAAATCCGAAGCCGAAATTGCGCTGCGAGCTGATTGCTCCGCTAGACAATTTCATTTGGGACAGAAAGCTGATCAACGAATTGTTTAGCTTCGATTATACCTGGGAGATTTACACGCCTGCAATCAAACGAAAATTCGGCTATTATGTGCTGCCTCTATTATATGGAGAGAGCTTCATTGGCCGGGCCGAGATCATCGCGGAGCGAAAAACGGGAACGCTCGTTGTAAAAAACATCTGGTACGAGAACGGTGTAAAGCAAACAACGCAATTACGAACAGCCTTGAACCGTTGTATACAAAAGTTTGCCTTATTCAACGGGTGTGAGACGATTTCGGCAGAATAGTATATAAAGTGGCATTGTTAGCGCTAGGTATTGTTTTTCAATCGGAAGAAGACCAGTCAATATCTACTGACTGGTCGGAATAAAACTTTTATAATCATCATTTCAGGTTATTGCTAACTTTTTTCTTTACTGGCATCCAAATTTCGCTATATACATTTTCCGATGTACCATTGTGCTTTGTAAAAGAAAATCCAGGTATGTTTGCTACTTCATAGTCTGAAGAAGGCAACCATTCAGAATAAATTTTTGCGGTAGTTTCTTGAAACGAAGCAGGAAATGGTCCTTCAATAGGGAAAATTGCCCATAAACTTTCTTCAATAGAAAGTTGCTCTAAATCATCGAATGGATTTTCTTTTGTAGTTGCAAAACCAATCATATGAGTCAAGAAACCTTTTTCTTCCAAAAAACCATCGTCAAAATCATAAGATACATTCAAGACTTGATGAGGATATAAATCTGCTAATTGATGCATCTCATTTCTTTGTTGTTCGGTAATGGACTGAGCTAGTTCTAGAATTGCATTATTGACACCTTCAAATTGTATCGGCACCCTTTTCGATACACCAACTATATTAAATTTCTCTTTCTCTTCAATTTTGAATTCCATAGAAATTCCTCCTCTTATATCTATAAAGAATGAAAACTTGGGAAATGATTTTTGAATTTTATTCTTTGTTACTTCTGAAGGTAAAAAGCCACACCATTCACGAAAGGCTCTTGAAAATCCTTCGATTGATTGATAGCCAAATTTATAGGCAACATCTGTAACCTTCGCACCGTTTATTAATTCAACATTCGCTACTGATAATCTCCTGTTTTTGATATACTCATTCAATGACATTCCAGCCATATACGAAAACATTCTTTTAAAATGATAATCAGATAGTCCTACAATTTTTGATATATCCTTTCCAGTGATTTCTTCCGTCAAATGTGTTTCAATGTAGTCCATTAACTTATTGAGTTGTTGTAACATTCATTTCCCTCCTTTACCAATACATTTTATAGGCTAAATTTATTTTTCACTCGATATTATTTATATGGAATGTATCGATTATTCTTACAGTCACAATTATCATCCTTTAAGAGCGATGAACCGTATCATAAGTAGGAGCAAGTTTTTATTTTGGATACATGGGAGGTTATGGTGAATGGGGAAAGAGAAGATGAAGGTGGTTACTTTTCAACACGCTCATGTAGAAGCAGCCGGGATGCTTCTGTCAGCACGCCACGCTGCAGAACGAGAAAAGACACCCAGCTTGCCAAAATTATTTGAAGAACCGCTGCATGCCAGACTAGTAATCGATGCTTTGCTAGAGAAGGAAAATGTTAGTGGAGTCGCTGCTTTCAGAGATGCTGAACTTATCGGCTATATGTTGGGGAGGCTGGAAACGGACAAGCAGCGAGAGCGCCATACCTGGGTTGATTATGCAGCTACAGCTATTGCGGCAGAAGAGAGCGCTGAACTTTATCGGGAAATGTATTCCGTGATTGGTGCGGAGTGGGCTAGATCTGGTTCTTTCAAGCATTACGCTCTTGTGCCAGGCGGGGATAATAAGGCAATAGAGGCCTGGTTCCGATTAGGCTTTGCTTATGAACAAGTCCATGGTGTTCAGACCATACCTTCCGATATTTTGCTGCCCCCTCTGAATTCGGATATTCATGTTAGAGTTGCGGCGGAAGCGGATGAGCGGGAGGTTCGCAAAATATCTACACTGATCATGGAGCATCAAGCGAAGTCGCCGGTGTGGGCGCCCGCATTGATCGAGGAGCGCGTGAAGCTGCAAGAGGGCTATGTCGAGTTGATGAAGGATCCTACAGCTTATTTTTGCATAGCCTCCCAAGGGCAGGACATTTTGGGATTCCAGGCGTTTTACCCAACTCAGAATTCAGATTTAAATATGATGCTGCCGGATTCTTGTATTTGTCTGGGTGTTGGAGCGACTGTTCCGCATGCAAGAGGAATAGGAATTGGAACTCATCTTATAAAGCATGGATTTGATCATGCGCGTAAAGCCGGATATATCAACTGCATGACGGATTGGAGAATGACAAATCTGGAAGCTTCGCGGTTTTGGCCAAAACAAAATTTTCTCCCTTACGCTTATCGACTAGTGCGGCACATTGATCCCCGTATTGCTTGGGCCACAGGAAGAGCGTGAAAGTTTTAACGAAATGAAAACACCTTCAAGAGAATATATCCCTGTCGTAAGATATGGAGACCACTTTGGATGTGTTTTTTCATGCCTATTTAAAACGTCCATAATGCTTCCCGTAAGATAATATCTTGTGATACAAGCTCTTATCATTCAGCGCCTTGAGCGGGTATATTTGCGGCCGTGTGTTTACTTCCAGAATCCAAGCTCTTCCTTTTGAATCAACAGCTACGTCCAATCCGAGTTCATGGAACCCCTTATAATGGCGGTCAAAGCTCTCGCCAACGGCAACACCAAGTCGTTTGAGCTCCAGCTCCAGGGATGGAGCGAAGGTGGAACTGAAATCGGTGCCTTTCATCGTCTTGCCAAATGTTTTGATGGTGCCGCCTTGATTGTAATTGGTGGCTACTTTATTTGGGCTGCCGACTTTGGAGAATAGGGCGGTGCTTACCCAAGCACCTTGTTTCGTTTTCTGGACCATTACCCGGATATCAAACGGTTTGCCGTTGCTTCTGGCTAAACGAATTCCCTTTTGCAGCAAATATGGCCGGCTTCCGGCAAAGCGATTCAGATCACGATATAATTGAGTTGAAGTTGAGTATGACGTTTTAGAAGTTTTTAGCTGGCTTTGGTATCCACTGGCTGTTTTACGGATACGAATAATGTTCTTCCCGCCTGATCCGTTTGTGGGTTTGAAGAAGACGCTGGTATAGTCATCAAGCATGGAGATTAGATTTCTTTGGTTAAACGGCAGTGTATGCGGAACGTATTTTTGAATATAGGGATCTTTAAGCAACCATTGGGTCTTCAGCCATTTACTCTTGATGGTGCTGCTTTTGTACTTCATAATAAGAGGCTCACCTCTTGTTTTTTTGTTTAGCTTATGTCGAGAAACAGAGGGGGTCTCCACGAATGCCCAGAACCAAGACATGAGCCTGCGACTATTTTTTTAATAAATTAGAACTTCGGAGCCTGCTGCTTATGTTAATCTGTCTATTAGAGAACTCCAATTAGAGAGAGGGAAGTTACTTGAAAAGAAACGTACTATATATTGAAGATAATGAGAAAATAGGCAGTTGGGTAAAAGAAGAATTGGAGCAGCGGGGATTTTCGGTTCAGTGGCTGCTTTCCGGCGAAGGAGCCGAGCAGGGAGTCCAGCAGCATGAAGTTATCATTCTGGATATCATGCTGCCCGGTTTAGACGGATTTACGATCGGAAAACGATTAAAAAAGGCAGCTCCTGACGTGCCAATCTTGCTGTTATCGGCTCGAACATCGATCAATGACAAGGTAGACGGTTTACAATTTGCCGATGACTACTTAACAAAACCCTTCCATACGGATGAGCTGGTTGCAAGATTGGAGGTATTGATCCGTCGAAGAGGCGGAACACATGCCGAACGGATTGCATTAGGAAACCGAATTGAAGTAGATCCCCAAGGCCAAATGGTGTTTGACAAACATACAGGAGAGGAAATTATACTAACCGGGAAACAACATCAAATCTTAATGTACTTCTTGCGGCACCCTAATCAAGTATTGCCTAAAGAACAAATCTACGAAGCCATTTGGCAAGAACCTTATATCACTGGTGATAAAACCATCATGGTGCATATCCATCGCCTGCGTCAAAAGCTGGAACGTCATCCGGATTCCCCTGAGATTATTGAAACATTGAAGGGAATAGGCTATCGGGTGAAACTATGAATCAGAACAGATCCTTATTTCGTCGTTTTCTAAGAGCACACTTTCTATTTATCTTTTTACCTCCGATTATACTTATTTTCATCAGTGCGTTTTTTGGGGTTTCTGATATCCATAAACAAAATGTAAATACGTTAAATCTGTTTTACGTTACCGTGCTATTGTTTGGGTTTATTATAGTCGCATTTGTGATCTTGTCTTGGTTGTTCTTCTTGAAGCTTCAAAAACGTCTCGCCCGCTTGCAGGAAGTCATGTCATTTTCAGCTGCAACCCACTCCTTTCCTGAACCCCTATCTATTCAAACGGATCGTATGGATGAAATAGACCAGTTAGGAGATTCTTTTAACTGGATGATTCAGCAGCTTGAAGGCAGCCGAAAACGAGCATACGAAGAAGAATTATTACGGCATCGGCTCATTGCGAATTTATCACATGACTTAAGAACGCCGCTTACTATTTTGAGGGGACATGTCACCAGATTGAATAAGGAGCCCTTGAGCGTTGAAGGACAGGAATCATTAACGGAGATCAACCATACGATTACACGAGTCGGGGATCTCATGGACGATTTACTTACTTATACATTGGTTACCTCAGGCAAACATCCTTTTGATCCCGCTCCAACAGATATCGGGCGTTTAGTAAGGGCGTCTGTTGCTGCGTGGTATCCCGTATTTGAAGAGCAGGAGATCCAGCTCGATGTAGATTTACCGGCAGAAGAAACTTTTTATTGGGAAGCGGATCCCAAATGGATGACACGGGTCCTGGATAATTTATTTCAGAATATAGTTCGCCATGCAGCAGAAGGCAGGTATGCAAGCATTGTGGTTGATGTCGAACAAGAACAGATCCTTGTTGCGGACAGAGGCCCCGGTATAGACAACTCTTCCTCTATGCATGGAGCGGGAATCGGTTTATCCACTTGTCGTTATATGCTGGACAAAATGAAGCTCAAGGCGGACTTTGTATCCAATGAAAAGGGTACAAAAGTTGTTATTCGCAGAGCTTAACCTAAAGGTAATCCAGAAGTAAACAGGCTGATAAACGGGATGTAACCTTGCTTCTATAAAATTAGACCATAACAGAAAGGGAGTGTTATGGTTGCTTGAAATCAATAACTTGGTCAAACAGCGTGGAACTCAAGTAATTTTATCAGGGATCAGCTTTACAGCTAGACCAGGTAGAGTAACTGGATTTTTAGGTCCAAACGGGGCAGGCAAGAGCTCTACGCTTCGCATCCTGCTTGGATTAGATCGTGCCACCTCAGGAAGTGCGCTAATAAATGGCAAGCCATTCGCAGAATTACAGAATCCTTTGATGACAATAGGTGCCGCGCTGGATGGGTCTGGGGCTCACCGCAGCCGAACAGGACGGGCTCATTTGCGTTGGATGGCTCATGCCGCAGGATTGCCTCGCTCACGTGTCGAGGAAGTTCTGAAAATAGTGGGTCTTACGAATGCAGCTGGTCAAAGGGTGGGGAAATACTCCCTGGGAATGGGGAGAAGACTTGCCATGGCGGCTGCGCTACTAGGAGATCCGGAAATATTGGTTCTGGATGAACCCGTTAACGGGCTGGACCCGGAAGGAATTCGCTGGATTCGGACTTTTTTACGCGAGCGTGCCGAGGCTGGACACACGGTGCTGCTATCCAGCCATCTCATGGGAGAGCTTGCAGAGACGGTAGATGACGTAGTAATTATTCAGCATGGGAGAATCGTGGCCGATGGAGCTCTGAAAGAAGTAATAGGTAACCGCTCCTCACTGGAGGAAGCCTTTTTTGCCTTGACATCTGAGAAAGCAGGTGACAGGGGATGAGAGCCTTCAACGCGGAACTCTCTAAATTGCTCTCCCTGCCAGGCATTTGGCTCGCCTTACTTATTGGAGCATGTGCCCCAGCGATCATAGCTGCCTTGGACAGCATAGCCCAAAAAGAGGAGATTATAGCTGGAGTTAGCACACGGCTATTAGAGGTTGGCTATATTGGACTAGCTCTTGGTGTGCAAGGTGTCATTATTCTAGGCGTTTTTGCTGTCAGTAGCGAGTATTTGACAGAGAGCAGCGAAGCAGGTAGAGGCCAACAGATTACAACGAGTTTAACGGTTGTTTCATCCAGACTTCATTTTTTGCTGGCCAAAGCAGGGGCTGTGACCGTAATCAGCATGGTACTCAGTGTTGTTGCTATTGTGACTACTTTGTCGGCCACGCATCTTGTTCTTGGCGAGTATACCCCTCCATTTGAAGGGACTAAGCTGCTTGGTGTAGTTTGTTACTGGATCTTCACCGCTCTTTTGGCATTCGGGATTACGGTTATAACCAAGAATGGTACGATTCCGCTTGCTGTACTCATCATAAATACATCCTTTGTCTCCTTCAGCTTCCTTCTATCTAAGGTGACTAAGTTAGCGTTATACTTACCGGATCGGGTTGGTATCGAGATGTTTATGTTTACGAGCGACAGATTTCTCACCCCGTTCAAAGGCGGTTTAGTTATGTTCGCCTGGGTAGCCGTTCTTTTCATTGCTGCAGTTGTTGTGTTCCAGAGGAGGGACGTAGCGGCATGAGTGTCCCTTCTATTAGAAAGATAATCCGAGTCCTTCGTGCTGAGCTGGACAAATTAATGACATTAACTGTTACATGGCTCACTCTTTTAGCTACATTCATTCTTAATTTACTTTTAGCCGCTGCTTTTACTTCGGTTGCTCTGCAAGGGGCAGCAGGGACGCAAAGCATTCTGAATACAGGGTTGGCATCTATGGGATATCTTCAAGTTGGGTTCATTATTCTTGGGATCTTGGCTGCTTGCTCGGAGTATACCGGTGGACAGATTCGAACGACCTTAACTGCAACACCTTGGCGCGGGCTTCAACTATGCGCGAAATATTTGGGATTGGCCTTCATCACCGTTCCAGCGGCATTTTTTATTGCTGCATCTGGCGTTCTTTATACTTTTATTAGGATGAGCGGCACAGCAGCAGGGGTTGCAGTAGATACTATAATAGCAGCATTAGCAGGGGCAACAGCCTATTTGACTTTGACCACGCTTTTTAGTGCAGCTATTGGTGCTTTATTTAGACGATCCACTCCTGCCTTAGTAGTATTGCTTGGTTATTATTTCGTAGTCAGTCCATTAGTGAGAGAATATCTGACTCGATTTAAGAATTATTTTCCGGATACCGCAGGATATTATATGTATATGCCGCCTTCACCAGATGAAATAAATGTCCTGACGCCGCTGCAAGGGGCAGGGATTCTACTGTTATGGACCCTGATCGTTATTACGGCAGCGATTATATTTTACCGGAAGCGGGATGCGTAACCTAAGTTTGGTCATGAACATTGCAGTCAAAATCTTTACATTACTTTGATATAATCTGCATCTAATCTTGACCCTGCACGATTAATATCCAAATAATACGTATAGAGGTTATCACATGTCTAAAACAATACTGGTTGTAGAAGATGAGCCTATTTTAAGGGAAATCATGAAAGATTATTTGCTTGAAGAAGGCTTTAAAGTGCTTGAAGCGGATGAAGGGAAAAAAGCTCTGGCTTTATTTCAAGATCATGAAGTGGATTTAATCATCTTGGATATCATGCTCCCTGAACTGGACGGGTGGTCCGTGTGCAAACGCATCCGAAAGGTCTCCAATGTTCCGATTATCATGTTGACGGCTCGTTCGGATGAGGATGATACCTTGATGGGTTTTGAATTGGGAGCTGACGACTACGTAACCAAACCCTACAGCCCTCCAATTTTGCTGGCGCGTGTGAAGCGGCTTTTGGAGAGCAGGCAGATCCGGGAGCAAGAAGGCGATACATTGTCCAGCAACGGTATTTCCATCCACTTTCCATCCCGAACGGTGGCAGTGGATGGGCAAAACTGCAGCTTGACGCATACGGAATTTGAAATTCTGGCTTATCTGATGAAAAACAAAGGAATTATTATTACCAGAGAACAGCTGATTACAAAGATCTGGGGGTATGATTTTGTCGGTGATGATCGCACGGTCAACAGTCATATTCGCAATCTGCGTTCCAAGCTGAGGGGGCGCGCCAGGAATATTGCCACGATCGTCCGATCAGGTTATAAGTTCGAGGACAAGTTATGAAGCAAGGGATTGTTCTAAAGCTGTTCCTATTTACGACAGGATTATGCTTATTCATTCTTGCCGTCATCTTTACCTTGCAGACCGTATTTTTCAAACAGTATTATGTTCATCAGAAAGTGAAGGACGTGAGCGCGGCGCTTCAGGCTTATGAACAAGACTACCTGAATCAAACAACAGACACGCAGGAGACAGCAAAGCTGGAGCAAGATTTTTATCAAAAGCATAATATCTGGGTGACGACTGTGGACACTCAAGGGAATTTAAAGTACATAGATGATTTCTTCATGGAAGTCAAGCTGGGACATTCGGATGAATCTATGTTTTCCAATAAGACAATGACCATTCCTCTGTATAGTGTGATCAGCATAGAGGACTTCAGCAGTGATAATCCGTTCCTCACGCCTTGGATTAAAGAAGGGGAAGAGATCGCCATGGAAGGTTTGATCATGAATGGCCAGCCGGTGATCCAGCGGATGGGAAGAGGCAATTCTAACCTAAGAGACGAAAGCAGGCTGGAAAATTCGCAGATGGTGAGGAAAGAAGGCGAGGTCCTCAATCGATATGCCAACGCGTTCCAATATCGCGAAAAATATCCTACATTTCTGGTCAAGGGAACCATTATGAAGGTCCGAATACCGGAAGGCGCAGGAGTCTCGCGTTATACCAATCACTTGTTGCTGGACCGCATTAAGGCTTTTCAAGCGGATCTATTGTACGGCGACTGGAAGGATAGCAAGAAGGCCAATCAGATCATAGATTACAAAGAAAATGATGTGAATTACAAGATTTTCGTGAATTGCATACAAGATCGCGACGGAAATCCCGCATACCTGTTCGCGATGACATCACTCCAGCCGGTTAATGAAGCCGCAGGGATGATCAAGGAATACTATGTCTACATCATTATTGCCACTCTGATTCTCGTGGTGCTGGCATCGTTCTATTATTCTCGTCAGATTACCCGGCCGCTGCTGCGCATCAACCGTACCACACGGCAAATGGCGGACCTTGATTTTTCGGAAAAAATCCCCATTACAACGAAGGACGAAATCGGGGCCTTGTCAAGCAACATTAACGAGCTCTCCGAGCGGCTGCACGCTCATATTCTTCGGCTTGAGCAGGACATCGAGAAAGAAAAGCAGCTGGAGAATACGAGAAAAGAATTTATATCCGGCGTGTCCCATGAGCTGAAAACTCCTCTAAGTGTTATTCAGAGTTGCCTGGCCATTATGAAGGACGGTGTGGCAAGCCATAAACGCGATTACTATTTTAAGGCGATGGAGGACGAAGTCAAAAGAATGGATCTGCTGATCGCGGATATGCTGGAATTGGCCAAATATGAATCCGGAACGTATACCATGGATATGGATTCTTTTTATATCGACGCCGTTATTGAGCGGGTATGCGCAAAATTGGATACGGACATCGAGGCCAAGCAATTACATCTTGAACTGTCACTGAAACCTGTAGAAGTGCTGGCTAATGAGCGGCGAATTGAGCAAGTCGTCGTCAATTTCCTCAGCAACGCGATTCGCTATACGCCGGAGCAGGAGTCCATTCTCGTCAGCATCCTGGAAGATGGCGACACCGTTAAAGTATGCATTGAAAATAAAGGAGCCCATATTCAAGGCCAACAGCTTGAGAGGATCTGGGACCGGTTTTATCGCGGGGAGCCATCCCGAAAACGGTCGACTGGAGGAACCGGGCTTGGCCTTGCCATCTCAAAAAAGATTCTGGAAATTCATGGTGTCACATATGGTGTAACCAATACTTCTGATGGAGTCCTATTCTATTTTCATTTGAATAAGAAAGCGTAGAACCCTTTTCAAAAGGATCATCGCTTGCAGAACGCAGCAATAGCATCCTGTGGAAAGAGGGGGCTGTTCTTGAAGGTCTTTTATGGACCTGTCAGGAACAGCTCCTTTTTGTTTGCCGCAGCCTAATCCTCATACGCCTCATACTCTACCAAAGTTTGATATCATCTGCACCTTATCTTTATCTCCGGCGACTACACTTTTTGCAGGAGGAGGAGAGAGCTTTATGAGAAAAGGCAGCGCGATTATAATCACCCTTTTGTCTATGCTGGTAATCGTTCTGCTGTATCAACTTGTTTCCGGAGAAGGGAGAATAAGCGACCGTAAAGCCGGCATGGATGTTCGCTCGGAGAAGATAAGGACGCTGGAACATCAGCTAGAAAAGCCTTCTAAGGTCGTGATTGATCCAGGACATTTTAAATTAAAGAGAGGAACATGAACATGAAAAAAACAGTAGTAACTCTACTAATTGGGAGTATTACACTTGCCTTGGCAGCCTGCGAAAACGAGTCTGCAAGCTCGACTCAGCAGCAACCGACTACTCAAAACCAAGGACAGGTAACGGAAACAAAAGGCCCAGTAGAAACCGAGTATCAAGCATTCTTCCAGAATAGTGTATTTTTTGGGGATTCCATTACGGAGGGGTTATCTTTCCATGATGTGCTGAAAGAGGAGAATGTTCTGGCAGGCGCAGGAAAAACGGCGGAATTCGCACTTCAAGATATGGATGAGTTGATCAAGCGGGACCCCGAACGAATCTTTATCCTCTTGGGTTCGGATGACATTTTATGGCCGACGGATAACCCCAAGGCCTATTCCATGAAAAACTATGCGAAGCTGATCGGTATGATTAAGGAAAAACTTCCACAAGCGAAAGTAACCCTTTTATCGGTTACCCCGGTAACCGCGGATGCGGAAGAACTGGAACCAAGATACAAAAATATCAATGATTATAACGAAGGCTTAAAAGAGTTGGCGGAAAAAGAGAACATTGGATATGTTGATTTGTCCCCGATATTATCAAACGGCTCAAATGATCTGTACGACTCGGACGGCATTCATTTTAAACCGGAGTTTTACAATAGAATGCTGGATCTGCTAAAAGATCAAGTGGAATAGCATGCAATGGATCAACCAACTCGGAGGTGTGAATATTGGTCTTTAGCAGCCTAATATTTCTGTTCCTCTTTCTGCCGGCCACCATTCTGATCTATTACGCATCTCCGATGAAATTTCGAAATGCTGTCCTCCTTGTAGTCAGCCTGATTTTTTATGCATGGGGAGAGCCGTTATACATTTTCATCATGATCTTCTCCACGGTCTTCGATTATATCAACGGGCTGCTGATCGATAAGTATAGACATCGGAAGCGGATTGCCAGATCGATTTTTATCGGTTCGATGGCCGGCAGTCTGGGTATTCTCGGATTTTTCAAATATGCGGATTTTGTCGTGGACAACATCAATCAATTGTTTCATATGAATATCCAAGCAGCAGATCTGCCGCTGCCTGTGGGCATATCTTTCTATACCTTTCAAACGATGTCATATGTCGTTGATGTTTACTTGGATAAAGTACCGGTACAGAGGAATTTCATCTCTTTTGGGGCATATGTGACGATGTTCCCGCAGCTTGTAGCAGGTCCCATTGTTAAATACGGCGATATTGCAGGGCAGCTTATTTCCCGAAAGGTGACTCTGGATCGTTTTGGCGAAGGGGCCGAGCTGTTCATCAGAGGGCTTGCCAAAAAAGTGCTGCTGGCCAATAACATCGGATTATTATGGGCGAGTGTTAAATCGACGCCGATCGAGGAACTGAGCGTACTCTCCGCCTGGCTTGGCATTACCGCATTTACATTGCAAATCTATTTTGATTTCAGCGGTTACTCGGATATGGCACGGGGGCTAGGGAAAATGTTCGGATTTGATTTCATGGAAAATTTCCGTTATCCCTACATTTCTAAAAGTGTAACCGAATTTTGGCGCAGATGGCATATTTCGCTCGGCAGCTGGTTTCGGGAGTACGTGTATATACCGCTTGGCGGGAATAGGTCAGGATTTAGGAAACAGCTCCGGAATTTACTGGTCGTATGGTTTTTAACCGGGTTATGGCATGGCGCCAGTTGGAACTTTATCGTATGGGGCTTGTATTTCGGGTTCTTTGTGATCATCGAGAAACGATTTCTTTTGCAAAGTCTTGGACGCTTACCCGCTTTTGTCAGCCATGTCTACACGCTTCTGGTCGTTATGATCGGCTGGGTATTGTTCGAAATGGCGGATTTGGCCTCTGTTTGGCGTTTCATGGGCGTAATGCTCGGTTTCGGCGGGCATGCATTTGCGGATCAGCAGGCTCTCTATGATTTGTCTACAAATGCTGTATTGCTTGTTGTATTGGCGATCTGTGCAACTCCGCTTCCGGGAAAGTTGTTATCCTCCATGAAGGAAAAGAGGAGAGTTGCCGGTATCCTTACCGTTCCGCTTATCTATTTTCTATCCCTGGTCTTGTCGACGGCTTACTTGGTTAATGAAACCTACAATCCGTTTTTATATTTCCGATTTTAAAGGAGGCAGCCATGGGAAATTACAAAAACATTATAAAGAAATTGCTGGCCTTATTGCTGCTTCTGTTTATAAGCGTAATCGCAGTTCTTAATCTTTTGGCGGCGGATCATTCATTTTCGGATTCGGAAAACCGGATGTTGCAGCAACTGCCGCATTTCTCGTTGAAAGCCTTGCCGTCAGGGGATTTCACTGCTGATTTCGAGAAGTATATATCCGACCAATTTGTTTTCAGAGATTTTTGGATCGGGGCAAAAACCGATACGGACCGGCTCATGGGAAAAAAGGAGAGTAATGGGGTTTACCTAGGAGCTGACGGGTATCTGATTCAGAAGTTTATTCCCCCGGCAGAAGAGGATTTGAAGGAGAAGATCGATGCCATTCATGCGTTCGATCAGGTCACACCGGAATTGCAAAAATATGTGATGCTGGTGCCAACAGCAGTAGCTCTATATAAAGACATGCTTCCGAAATATGCTATCATCGGCGATCAAGAAGCATACCTGAAAAAAGTACAGCAATTGCTGCATCACGATATTCGTTTTATTGAGGTTTTTCCAAGTTTATATGCTGAGCGTGATCAACCTGTATTTTATAAGACCGATCATCATTGGACGACTCAAGGCGCTTATGTCGCCTACTTAGAGCTCTGCAAGCAGATGGGGCTGACACCCCAAAAGGAGAAGGAGTTTAATATCCGGCAAGTAACCGATGAATTTTACGGGTCGCTTTTTTCGAAAAGCGGCTTCAGACATGTACAGCCTGATCGTATAGAGCTGTATTTGCCAAAAGATCAAGAGGAATATACCGTAACATATGTCGACGAAGGGAGGATAACGGATTCATTATATGCGATGGAGCAACTGCAAGAGAAGGATAAATATGCGTTGTTTCTTAACGGTAACCATGCGCTTATCCAAATTAAAACGGCTAATACGAACGGAAGAAAGCTGCTGATAGTCAAAGATTCGTATGCCAACAGCCTCATTCCTTTCTTGTTAAAGCATTTTAGCGAAATTCATGTAGTAGACCTGCGGTATTATGAGGAAGACTTAATCTCGTTCGTGAACGAGCAGGGGATCCAAGACATGCTATTGCTTTATAATGCAAATACATTTTTTGAGGATCCATCCATAAAATATTTAGCGGAGTGATCAAATGAAAAAACTGTGGAGTGTGAAAAATGGGCTTTACCCCGTTATGCTTGCATTAATTGTCATAATTGGCGTCTTATCTGGATGTGCTGGCAAGGATGCCGAGACTTCTAAGCAACTGTCGGCCACCCAAATTGGAATAAGTATCGAACAGTTTGTGAGCCTGAAAGAAATGAAAAAGGCGGATCTGAATAAGCTGCAGAAATTGTATAAGATTGATGTGGACAGCGTGGATGATTTTATTCTTTATACATCTATATCGAATGTAAAAGCTGATGAATTGGCCGTCATCAAGATGAAGGATGAGAGTCAGGCAGAAAGCGTCGAAGAGAATATTAAGCAACGAATAGAAGCACAAAAAATGAAATTCCAGGACTACCGCCCGAATGAATATTTTTTGGTCGAAAATCATGTGCTGAAGACGGCAGGGCCATTTGTCTTCTTCGCAGTTTCTAAAGAGGCTGATCAAATGGAACGCGCGTTTGATCATGCATTTTGATTGGCTGGTCAGCTTGCGGTTTATCGATCCTTACCTGTTAAATATTTGCACATCCCTTTACTTAAACGATGATCGGGGCGTATAATTCGTAAAGACATCGGAGTGGGAAGAGGGAAGTAGATTATGAACAATGGTTTGGTTAACGCTATTATCGCGTATATCATGTGGGGGGTTCTCCCGCTGTATTGGAAGTTGTTTAACGATGTGCCGGCAGGCGAGATTCTGTCACATCGGGTTGTCTGGTCGTTCGTCTTTATGGGGATTCTCGTCGCAGTCCAGCGTCGCTGGGGTGACATGAAGCGGATTGCGGCTAGCCGCTCGCTCCTGCTGTCACTCACCGCTAGCGGACTGCTGATCGCCGCTAATTGGCTCATCTTCATCTGGGCGGTCAACAATGACCATGTCGTCGAGACAAGCCTCGGCTATTATTTGAACCCGTTGCTGAACGTGCTGCTTGCGGTAGTCTTCCTTCGTGAGAAGCCAAGCCGTGGCCAATGGCTCGCGATTGCTATCGCTGGCGCCGCGGTGCTTATCATCGCCATCGACTATGGACGGTTCCCATGGATCTCAATCTCACTGGCCGCGACGTTTGGCTTGTACGGCCTCGCGAAGAAGAAGATCGGACAAGACGCTTCTGTAGGCTTGCTGTCGGAGACGGCTGTAGTCCTGCCCGTTGCGATTGGTTATTGGATCTATTTAGCCGCCATGGGGAAGACGACGGCATGGACGCTGCCTGTGCCCACATTCATCGAATTGCTGCTTTCCGGCGTGGTAACGGCGCTGCCGCTGCTTTTCTTTGCGCGAGCGGCAGCCCGGATGTCGCTGTCCACGCTTGGCTTCGTCCAATACATCGGGCCGACGATCATGCTGTTACTTAGCATATTCATGTTCAAGGAATCGGTCTCACCGGTTCTTCTCATCGGCTTCGCGCTGATCTGGACAGCGCTTGTCGTCTACGCTGCGGCATCGGTTCGCGGCACGAAACTCGCAGCAAAAGCGAGCTGACAGCAAACACGTCGCCCTTTCAGCCATTTCCACCCCTTGGGGAGGAGGTGGCTGTTTCTGTTTGGGGTTAACTTACGGGCAAGCTAATGTAATGTATAGTAAAATATTCCTATCAAATAATTCATATATAGGATAGGTGAGAATAAAATTGCGAAAGGCTTTAATGTTACGGATATATATCAAGAGTTTTGCTTTTTATATGGTGAATTATCGGAAGCTTGCGAAGCTTATCGGAAAAAGAAAGATGATTTAGGGGAAGAGTTGGCCGATGTCGCACTCTACTTAATAGGACTTTCAGAACTTCTAGGAATTAACCTGGAAGAAGAAATAATGAATAAAATGGAAAAAAACGAAAAAAGAAAATACGAAACTATAAATGGTGTACTTACAAAAGTGAAAGAATAATATAAAGAAATTCACGCAACACGATTTGAAGCAGCCGCTCTCTCCCTTTTTTGCATCAATGCTCAAATGGTGAAGGTTCAACAAAACGGCCACTGCTCTTTAAAAGCAGAGGCCGTTTTGTGATCTAATTTCCCTGGCCAATAAATAATTCGATCCGACTTTTTATAGCATCCCGAACGTTTCGGAACTGTGTCAGGATGTCTTCTTCAGTACCAGTTGCCTTTGCCGGATCATCAAAGCCCCAATGCCATTTAATCACATTCGGATTCATGATAACGGGGCAATGTTCATCAGCATGTCCACACAATGTTATGACATAGGTGGCTCGGTTTAGTATATCTGGATCGATCACATCTGAACTATTTCCACTAATATCAATGCCAGCTTCTTTCATCACTTGAACAGCTCGCGGGTTTAGTCCGTGTGCTTCGAGTCCAGCACTTTTAACTTCATATTTTTCTCCACTCAACGTTTTTAGAAAGCCGTCAGCAATTTGGCTGCGGCAAGAGTTTCCCGTACACAAAAAATAGACAATTGGTTTATCGTTCATGTTGAATTCCCCTTTATGCAACATTTTATTTACCCTATAACTCTTAGCCACAGGTACAAGCCACAGAGTGTTATAAACAACACTGGAAGAGTCAGGACGATACCTGTCTTAAAATAAGCGCCCCACGTGATTTTAACCCCTTTTCTAGACAGAACATGGAGCCAGAGCAGGGTGGCAAGCGAGCCAATCGGCGTTATTTTTGGACCCAAATCAGAACCAATTACGTTTGCGTAAATGAAAGCCTCCTGCAAGATGCCCGTTGAGTTCGTTCCTTCGATCGCTAATGCATTGATCATGACCGTAGGCATATTGTTCATAATAGAAGAGAGGATGGCCGCTATAAATCCTGTACCAACCGTTGCGATGAATAAACCTTGTTCGCCTACCCATTTAAAGATAAAGCCAAGCTGGTCTGTCAAACCCACGTTTCTAAGTCCATAGACGACAACATACATTCCAATGGAGAAGACAACAATCGACCAAGGTGCACCTTTTACAAGCTTCCAAGTGTGGATCTCCCGGTTCTGTTTAGCCAGTAGCAGAAAGACGATGGCTACAGCTCCCGCGAAGATGGATACGGGAACTTTAATGAATTCACTAATTAAATAAGCAATTAGAAGTACGCCCAAGATGATCCAAGAAATCTTGAACATTCGTTTATCTTTAATGGCATCAATTGGTTTTTTCAGCTGGGATAGGTCATATTGCTGAGGAATGCTTTTCCGGTACAATACATACAGCACAATCAAACTGGCCGTGACAGAGAAAAATGTAGGTACGATCATGTGACTTGCATACTCAACAAAGCCAACGCCAAAGAAATCGGACGAGACAATGTTCACCAGGTTACTTACAACCAGCGGCAGAGAAGCCGTGTCGGATATAAATCCGCTAGCCATAATAAAAGGGAGGATCATCCGATCATCGAATTTGAGTGCCCTTACCATTGAAAGTACGATCGGCGTTAAAATGAGTGCTGCTCCGTCATTTGCGAAGAAAAAGGCAACTGCGGCACCAAGTAAAACGACATATACAAACATGAGACTGCCATTCCCCCGGGCCAAACGGGCCATATGGAGCGCAGCCCATTCGAAAAATCCAATCTCATCCAGGATCAAGGAGATCATAATTACCGCAACGAATGCAAGTGTGGCATTCCATACAATCTGTGTCACGTCCCAGACATCTTCAAAACTAACAACCCCACAAACCAAAGCGACAATCGCGCCGCCGCATGCGGACCATCCAATTCCAAGCCCTTTAGGCTGCCAAATAACAAAAATCAAAGTAACAAGAAAAATAGCTGAAGCGATGATGAGCATAAGACCTCCATTTTAACAACAACTATTCGGTTGATGAGCCTCAATTTTCTCCTTCATGGAAGGAAGATGATTAAAGATTTCGTATAAATAAGGCTTGTCACCCATGTTAAGCGAGTAATATATCCATTGACTACGGCGAGTCTCGCTAACGATACCACCCGACTTTAGTTTCTTCAGATGCTGACTGATGTTAGGCTGTGTTGTCTCCAAAATATCAACAATATCACATACGCACATTTCACGTTCCTTTAGTAGGGCTACAATCGTTAATCGAGTCTTATCGGAAAGTAACTTCAACGTCTCAGATATCTCAACAATTGATGTCTCGGTAAGAACCAAATTTTTTCACTCCTCTCTAAAACTTATTACTGACATTAGCAAATCAATCATATAATCAATCGATTATATTAGCAAGTGATTATATCAAGATACATGTTCACATTTTTTGACTGACAATGAGTAAGTAAATCATTTAATCAAATTATTTTGATTTAATCTTGATTTTTCTATTTGCACATGCTACGATTTTTTCATCAAAATAAATTGATTTATGGAGGTTAATCTAATGATTGACTATTACACATTTGAACGGCTCATGCTTCATCAACAAAAAGAAATTGAACAAAAAGCAAGGCACGCATGGAAGTGGATGACCGTGAAAGAGGAGAAGATCAAGGACCCGGCCTGGAATGCTCTCCAATTAAATTCAAATTGCTGCCCAGCTTGCTGCTAAATGGAGGTGATTTCTACATGATTAGGGAACTCCCAGTTCTTTCACAAACTCAAGAAACTGTAAATTTTGCCAGCTATGAAGCCAAATTCAAAGCCTTAGCTGATCAAAAACGTCTACAGATTATGTATGAGCTCACTCAAAAGGGAAGCGTATGTGTATGCGATTTGGTTGAAATCGTAAATATGCCTCAGTCTAAACTCTCTTATCACTTAAAAATCTTGCTTGACGCCGGTTTGATTTTTAGGGAAACGAAAGGAACATGGAGCTATTACGAGTTAAATCATACTGAAGTAAACCGATTATTATCACCTGAACTGTGCTGTATATTCCGGAAATTTGACGATCGGACAAGCGGCTGTTGTACATGATCCCACATCGTGGGTTTCATTCCGGATTATTAATCAATAAAAATTGATTTATTAAAGGAGAGGTATCTATGAACCAAGTGAAAGATGATGAAATTCGTCAGCATGTACGTAATCGTTACAAACAAATTGCTGTTGAAAACAGCTCCGATACAAGTTGTTGTTCACCAAAATCTTCAGCAATTGGCTGCTGCGATACCTCAGATGAAGTATCATCAAAATTGGGATACTCAGATAAAGAATTGTCGACCGTTCCGATAGGATCGAATCTTGGTCTTGGTTGCGGGAATCCTCAAGCGATTGCATCGCTGAAGCCTGGGGAGGTCGTACTTGATTTAGGCAGTGGAGCCGGCTTTGACTGCTTTCTGGCATCTAAACAAGTAGGGGAGTCAGGTAAGGTTTACGGGGTCGATATGACACCCGAAATGGTGAGCCGTGCACGGCATAATGCACAAACCAACGGATATAACAATGTTGAATTCCGGCTTGGTGAAATCGAACATCTGCCTATATCAGATAACTCAGTAGATGTGATAATTTCAAATTGTGTGATTAACTTGTCTCCAAATAAATCTCAAGTTTTTCATGAAGCATACCGAGTATTAAAGCCCGGTGGTCGTCTAGCCATTTCTGATATCGTGGCGACTGCTGAATTTCCTGAAGAGATCAAAGGGGATCTTGATTCATTAGCCGCCTGCATATCTGGAGCATCTACAGTAGATGAAGTACAAGCAATGTTAGAAACTAGCGGATTTCAGAATATATTAGTTGAACCCAAAGAAGAATCACGCCAATTTATTAAAGATTGGATACCAGGTGGAAATATTGAGGACTATACATCGTCAGCAGTAATTAAAGCAATTAAGCCATAATCATTTTTGAGGACAATCCGAAGATTCCAAGGAAATGAAGAATCTTCGGATTGTTTTTTGGGAAGAATGAAACACTTGATACATATTAGGGATATAAGAACAATACTGACATATGTACAAAATACGGGTTTTGTGAAGAAGTAGTAAATGAATCGATGAATGGCATTGGTTAATCGCTTCAACGGCCCATTTTTATATTGATTAGCCATATTCGTTCACTGCACATTCATCTCCTCATTAATCATATTCAGTTATCTTACTAAGTGAATTATCACTCGCTCTTCATCTCATAAATCTTCTGCAAAGTGTTTAAGTGCACTAGACCTTCACCGCTCGAATCCTGCGGGTCTTGTGAAGTTGCGTTCATATACCATTCTACAAGCCTGTATCCGAACGCAAGCAGAATCATCTCATAAATACAGTTATCTGATATATGTAAAATATCTGCATATTCTGAAAATCCCTTATAATATGCAGGAATACATCTCTGGTAGTACTCTATCATGTGTTCAACATCAGCTTCATCCGCAAGAAGGCTTGTTATATCTTCGCCTAAGTAGCCCCACCCGGCAGTATCCCAGTCGATAACTATAATATTGCCATTAGAATACAAAATGTTTGTCACCCAAAAATCCTTGTGGCACAGCACGACGGGCAGCTTTTCGATGCGCTGGAAAATTTCGTCTGCGTTATCGTCGATGTCGATAAGCATTTTGCAGATATGCTTGGGAAAATCACAATCCTTAGAGCGTATATAATCGTACACTCTATGCCATGACCGATAATGATAATAGAAATTCTTCATATAGTCCACTCTGCTCAAATTGGTCAAGCTTTGCAAAAAGGCGGGCTGTTCGGCATATAACCTGCCCTGAAAACGCCCCAGTTCTTCAGCCGCTCGCTCATACATATCGCCGGTTAAATTCAAACCCGATATACCGTCGATATATTCCATCCAGATCTGCGTTTCATTTTCTTCTTCGTTCATTTCGAGATGATAGCATTCAGGCCAACGGAAGGATTCAGAAAACAGAGCGCCTAAATTGGATGTATAGAAGTCATATTCCCTACGCCAAGAATCAGGATCGCCATAGCGTTCCCACTTCATCTGTACCTTTAAAATGATTTTGTAGCTCACATCCGTGCCGTCCATAGTTTTGGCTTTGCCCGTTACCAGCTGCACGTCCCCCACTGTACCGCCATGTAGTTGTTTGGTTTGAAATTCGACGCTAATTAAGTTTGCACCAAGCATTTTGTTTAAAGCTTGTGTCAGAGATTCCGCCTTTATTTCTCTCATTATGAAGTCCTCCAATCGTTTTTGGGGCATAAAAATACCGCAGAACAACAGCCTCCTAACAATCTGCTGTTCTGCGGTGAAATGTCAAAACTCAGCTTATAATTAAAAGGAAGTTACTGCCGACAACTGCTATACATACAGTTAAACATACGCCTATGTGCTAAATCAAAAGAACATTTAATTATAAGTAAGTATTACTCAAGGATTAACTTCACTGACGTAGAGCTTAATCCGGGTCAGTGCCGGATAGCTTTACGATAGGCTCCTTTCTCACAAAAATAACATACAATGTTCAGGTTTA
Source organism: Paenibacillus apis (assembly GCF_018333295.1). NCBI lineage: Bacteria > Bacillati > Bacillota > Bacilli > Caryophanales > Paenibacillaceae > Paenibacillus > Paenibacillus apis. The sequence goes on along the minus strand of NZ_BORS01000012.1, from coordinate 143,439 downwards.
CATATTATGGAACTCATGATATGCTCTCTATGAAAGCGCATCCATGAAATGATAGTTTGTGCAATGATTTATCATTTTTTTACATTGAAAGGAATGGTGAAAATGAAAAAGTTGCTCAAAATGGTAAGCGCAATGACGTTGTTCGTCCCTCTGTTGCTTGGCTTTGCGGCGGCCCCCGCCCATGCAGACTCTCCGCTTTTCACAGTCGAATGTGAAAATGCTCAGCTCTCGTCTGATCTGCAGGTGGCAACTGAAATTTACGGACAAGAAAAGCCCGGATATTCCGGAAGCGGATTTGTCTGGATGCAGAATTCAGGCACCCTAACCTTCACCCTGAATGTCCCTGAAACCGGCATGTATGAGATCTCTACCCGCTACATGCAGGAGTTAAGCCCGGATGGCCGACTTCAATATTTAACTGTCAATGGCGTAACCAAAGGCTCATACATGCTGCCCTATACGACCACATGGTCAGATTATGATTTTGGCTTTCATAAGCTGAACCAAGGAACCAATACCATCGAGATCAAGGCAGGTTGGGGATTTGCTTATTTTGATACCTTCACGATAGATTATGCCGATCTTGATCCCCTTGTGGTCCAGCCTGTACTCTCCGATCCGCAGGCGACACCGGCTGCCCAGCGCTTGATGAATTATTTGACGGAGGTCTATGGCCACCATATAATCTCAGGCCAGCAAGAGATTTACGGGAGTGGGAATGACGGCAACTATGAGCTGGAATTCGATTGGATCTACAATTTATCCGGTAAATATCCAGCCATTCGCGGATTTGATTTTATGAACTATAACCCGTTATATGGCTGGGAAGACGGCACCACGGATCGAATGATCGATTGGGTGAATAACCGGGGAGGAATTGCAACTGCGAGCTGGCATATTAATGTCCCGCGCAACTTTACTTCCTACCAGCTTGGACAGTTTGTGGATTGGAAGGATGCTACCTATAAGCCAACGGAGACTAATTTTAATACAGCTAATGCGGTTATACCGGGTACGAAAGAGTATCAATACGTCATGATGACCATAGAGGATTTGGCAGAGCAGCTGCTGATTCTGCAAAATGAAGATGTCCCCGTCCTGTTTCGCCCCTATCATGAAGCTGAGGGTAATGGCGGGTTAAACGGCGAAGGAGCTTGGTTCTGGTGGGCTTCGGCCGGTGCCGAGGTATACAAGCAGTTATGGGACCTCCTCTATACTGAGCTTACAGAGACGTATGGCTTGCACAATCTGATCTGGACCTACAACAGCTACGTCTATAGCACCTCCCCTGCATGGTATCCAGGTGATGATCAGGTAGATCTGGTCGGCTATGATAAATACAATACGATCTACAACCGTTATGATGGATTGTCCGGCGTGCCTAATGAGGATGCCATCACCTCCATTTTCTATCAGTTGGTTAATCTGACCGGCGGCAAAAAAATGGTAGCCATGACGGAGAATGATACCGTGCCAAGTCTCCAGAATCTTACAGAGGAAAAAGCAGGCTGGCTTTATTTCTGCCCTTGGTATGGCGAGCATCTGATGAGCTCAGCTTTTAACTATCCGGCAACGCTGAAAACCTTGTATCAAAGCGAATATGTAATTACGCTCGATGAGCTTCCTGACTTAACGGTGGATGATAACACGCCCAGCGCGTCGATTGCACCCGTTGAGATCGAATTCGACAAATACGGGCCTAACCAAAGCGACAAAGCCATCACAGTGAATTTTAACGGCAATGTGTTGGTCGCAGTCCGGACTGGTTCTAATACCTTAATGGAGATGCAGGACTATACGTTGAGCGGAAATACCCTTGTGTTGAAAAAATCCTACCTTGAGCAATTGCCGGTGGGTCAGCATTCGCTCAGCTTTGACTTTAATCAGGGAAAGGATCCCTCATTAAAGCTGCGTATCGTGGATTCGACGCCTAGTGCTTCGATTTCGCCAGGAAGTGCGTCATTTGATAAGGCGGCAGATCGTGCCCAGGATATCACGGTGTCGCTAGTCTTAAACGGACATCAACTCACTAGCATAACGCATGGAAATGATACGCTGGTATCAGGTCAGCATTATTCAGAATCCAATACGGCCATCGTTCTGCACAAATCCTATCTCTCCTCCCTGCCGCTTGGTCAAAATGTGATCACTTTTCATTTTAGTGCCGGAAATGATGCCGTTCTAACCTTGCAGGTGGTGGATAGTACTGTTCCTGAGCCTGATGGAGCGCTAACCGTTCAAGCCTTTAACGGCAACACAGGCGCTTCGACGAACGGAATTTCACCAAAATTCAAAGTCATCAACACCGGTGATGTAGCTCTTCCATTAAAGGATGTAAAGCTCCGGTACTACTATACGATTGACGGAGAGCTTGAACAGAGCTTCTGGTGCGATTGGGCCAGCATCGGGAATACGAATGTTACCGGCAACTTCGTTAAAATGGCGGTGCCCGTAAACGGAGCTGATTACTATTTGGAGATAGGCTTTACGGCAGCTGCCGGCTCGCTGAATCCGGGGCAGAGCGCTGAAATTCAAACGCGCTTCTCCAAAATCGACTGGTCTAACTACAACCAAAGCAATGATTACTCGTTTAAAGCTTCAGGCAGTCAGTTTGCAGACCATGAACAGGTGACGGGTTATGTAAATGATCAGCTTGTATGGGGAATCGAACCATAAGATGATATAAGTAACGGGTTGGATCGAGGACATTTTCTCCTGATCCAACCCGCTTTAATGATTAGTTGTAATATTTAACAAATTCATTAACCGGCTTGCGGTAGCCGCGCGGGCGGAAGCTTTCCGGTGCCGACTTGCCCAAAGCGATCATCATGACCGGAATCAGATTGTCCGATACATCGAACATTTCTTTAAAAACCGCATCCTCTGTGCTATGCATCGGGCAAGTGTCCCAGCCCAGATCCTTGGCGATTAGCATCAGTTGCATGGCTGCAATGCTGGCATTTCGGATCGCATCCTCACGTTGGAAGGTGTCTCCCTTGCTTTCATAAAACTGAATCGTTTGTTCAACTACGGCATTGTACTCCTGGTCGCTCAGAACGCCAAGATTTTTCAGACCCTCATTTAAGTCAGCCGCCTTAAGGTGTGCCTTGACATCGCCCAGGACGTAAATAATTGCGGAAGCCGTTTTGATCTTGTACTGTTGATGCGTGCGCTCGTAAATTTCTTCAATCTTGGCGCGATCTGTTACAACCAAGTAGTGCGTGTGCTGTAGATTGTAGGACGATGGAGCAAACTTGCTTAAGCTAAATATTTCTTCCAAATCACTTTGGGGAATCTCAATCCCTTCGACAAAACGATTGGCCGATCTTCTATCTTTAATGATCGATTGGAAGTCACTCATATGTATAGCCTCCTTGTGTATGATGTGTATGATGTTTGTGAACTAATACACTTCTAAAGCTACGCCAGTGGCCTGAACTTGTCAAGAATCCAAAGGCGACTAGTGCAATCTTGGAGTTTCGATATACTTCCAATATTGACCATCGTTCAAAGAATGGTTATATTTATAATATATTCCCAAATTTTATCAGAGGTGGTTAGTTTGAAAAATACAACCACGATTCTCGGAGCGCTGGAGCAATTCTCAAAACAGAATGGGTTAAATCTAAGTCAACTATCCAAGCAGGCCGGATTGAATACGGGCACGATGAGTGCTATTTTACACAGTCAGCGAGTGCTTTCCGTGCATCAACTGGACCGGCTTACTAGAGCGATGAATCTGCCCGATGGGCATTTTTATGAGCAGTACATCCAGGAGAATTTGAATGGAGCAGCGCCGAATTGGCGCAGAATCAAACCTTTCTTGTACCGGTGCGCAGAGTTGGACAAGCTGGATTGCATTAAGCAAATCGTAAATCTATTGCTGGATAACCCATTATATTCATCTCCCCTGTTTGAGGCAGCAGAAGATTTAATTGCACAAGGAAAACGGATGGCAGCAGCGATTCTTTACGAGAGTGTAGCTCTAAGCGAAAAAAGTCAGCATTCAGAGCGGTTGGCCTATTGCCAGTTCAAGTTGTTCCTAACTAGACTTGGCTCCGATCAGGAACAAAACTACCAGGCAGCAATCCAGTTTGAGCCTTTCGCAGAGCGGCTTGATGAAATCGACCAACTGGATGCATTGAAGAATTTGGCGGATACTTATCGTTCTTTGCGTCGCTGGGATAAGGTCAAAAAAGTTTGCATAAAGTTAAAGCAGTTGGCTGAAATTCAGTACTCTTTGTCCCACTCCCGAAAAAAGTTGGATCAAGGCTTTGTTAAGCTGCCCAGGCCATTATTTTTTTATGTTGTCTTTGGTAATATGCTAATAAGTAACGCTTATTATGAACAAGGAGATTATAAATTGGCTCTGCAAATTCTCAGTGAAGCCGCCGATTTAGAATGGGTTAAAGAGGCGGATAAAGAAACACTATACTGGAAGAGCCTATTTCAGGAATGGACTCAAGCGAATATTTTGTTGACTAAGTTAATGGCTGGCGATCTAGCGTTGCTTCCGGAATACGTGAGTTACTTTGAAAAGAAGGAAAATGAAATACTCACGGGTTTATGGAATATCATGATAGTAGCTAACCGGTACAAGATTAACGTCGATCATATTCTTACTAAGTTTGAAAGCGTGTTTTCTAAGGTACTGGAACAGGAAGTAAACGAAATCTATAACCAACAAAATACCGATAATAAGCTCGTTGGTTTGCTGTGTGAATTAGCCGATTATTACTTATTCAGAGAGGATTATGAACAAGGCTTTAAATCATTGATGCATGGCCTGAAAAAATCTACTATAATAAATAACGAAAGCTCTATACTTCGGTGTATGAGATTGTTTGAACGTTTTAGAAACGTTGCGTCTGCCGAATCGAAAGTAGAGTATCATCAATTAGTGGAAATGGGGGATGGCCATGAAAAAAAACACTCTGTTGCGCGCCATTAATTTTCTATTCGTATTGGTGGTAAGTGTAGGAGTAAGTGCAGGACCACTTATGGGGACGTTCGACTTCCATGTTGGAGGTTAATTCGAAGCAAAATGACAAATCCAAAATGTTTAGTGGAAATGGGGGATGGCCATGAAAAAGAACGTTCTGCTGCGCGCCATTAATTTTCTATTCGTATTGGTGGTAAGTGTAGGAGTAAGTTCAGGACCACTTATGGGGACGTTTGGCTGGCATGTTGGAGGTTAATTCCAGTCTCTATCATCATTTTTAGAGAGCAATTCGCTATAATTTACATATCAGCTAAAACCACCGGATTCCAAGGGTTTGATTCCGGTGGTTTTTCTGTCATTAAAAAGGCTCAAGGACGTTCCTCTTTCTCATTCAAATGATAGATTAGTTGCACAACGCCAGAGGAGAATGTTCTTGTATTAACCATTTTTAAATTCAACCTCTGTTTTATATCTATAAACAGAGGTTTTCCTTCTCCCAAAATAACAGGGTGCACAGATAATCTAAACTCATCAACAAGCCCTAAATCCATAAAAGTTGTAATGAGACTTGCTCCACCATATAGCCACATGTCTTTACCAGGCTTATTCTTTAATTTATTTACTTCTTCAAGAATATTATCATTTATGAATATTGCTTTATTATCAGTCCCTTTTTTTGTCCTGGAAAACACATATTTTTCTTTACTATGATATAATCCCCACATTTCTTTTTCAGTATCAGTAAATTCAGTTTCTGGAGTAAATTCTCCCCATAAATCATAGCTTTTTCTTCCATATAAAATAGTATCAATTTGATTTAAGAAATCAATAAACCCCATGTCAGAGTCCGTGATGCACCAATCAACTTCCCCATTCTTCCCTTCAATAAAACCATCTAAAGTAACTGCTAAATCTAAAAGTATTCTTCGTTTCATAATTTGTTACTCCTTTCGTTGATCTACCACCCATTATAGATTTTTAATATGTCACCTTGCGTCATATATATAACATAAATGGTATCTTTTTAACTATCCTGCCCGTTAGCTTAGTCAGTAGGCGTAAGTCTAATACTTTATTTTCTTCTGACAGCAGTTACCGGCAGTCTGCCTCCGGCCTCCAGTTGGCCAAGCAGCACCTGGATTCCGGCGCTGGTATTGGGCTCTTGCTTGCCGTAAACGGCAAGTCCCGAACGGACATTCTGCAAATGGATCATCTCATACGGGTTACCCAGCGACAGTAGCGCGTACCGCTTACTCTGCTTATTCAGCTTGTCGATGATGGTCTGAACATCGGTCCAGCCGAACTGGCTGGCCACGTTGCGAAACTGGTATGAGGCGAGGATAACGTAATCCGCCTGCTCCATAGCTTGAAATGCTTCCGTGGCTTTTCCTTGACTGATAACAACAATTTCCGTCTTCAGCGATAAACTGCCAGACGCCTGGATCAGCTGTCTCTTCAACCGCTCTGCTTGATCTTTATCGGCAGTAGCAATTACTACCCGGTCTCCTTGATGTATTTGATCCGGATGCTTACCGTCGCGGCTGGCCAATACAGTGACTGCTCGCTCTGCAATTTCCCGCTCTACCGCACGATGCTCCTTGGAGCCAATTACATCGTTCAGCGAAGCCAATTTATTCGCAAGGCTGTCGCTGCGATCGAACAAGCCATATTTTGATTTAAGCTCCAATATTCGTTTGACCGAGTCATGGATGGTTTCAACCGGGAGCTTTCCGCTATTTACCGCTTGAACCAGCGACTGATGAGCTGCTGCCGGATCCTGAGGCATAAGGATGACATCGACGCCTGCGGCAATTGCACGTTCCACCGCTTGATGTTCCCCAAAGTGCTCCGAAATTGCATTCATCGTGAACGCATCCGAAATGATGACGCCTTTATAACCCAACTGCTCGCGAAGCAGTCCTTTCAGCACTTTTTGTGATAATGTAGCGGGAATCGGCACGCTGCTTCCATCCTTAAGCGATATAACCTGCTCGTTATCTACTGCCGGAAAAGCAATATGTGCAGTCATAATCATCTCCACTTCGTTCTCGATCGCGGCCCGAAATGGCTTCAGTTCCACTGCATCAAGCCGTTCGCGATCATGAGTCAGCACCGGCAGTCCAAGATGGGAATCTACCGATGTATCTCCATGCCCCGGAAAATGCTTGACCGCTGCGATGACTCCGGATTGACGCAAGCCTTTTATCGTGGCTGCCCCAAGCTGTGATACCAGTTCCGCATCGGAGCCAAAGGAACGCATCCCGATGATCGGGTTGTCGGGATTGCTGTTAATGTCCAATACCGGGGCGAAGTTGATGTTCAGCCCGAGCGCCCTCAGCTCTTCCCCAGTCAGCCTTCCTGCCGCTTCGGTCAGGACAGTGTCACCCGCTGCGCCAAGCGCCATTTGACCTGGCAGATTCGTACCGCCGGGAATTCGCTTAACTACGCCCCCTTCTTGATCGATGCCCAGGAACAGCGGAATGTCCCCAGCTTCCATCTGCAACTGATGCGTGAGCGTTGTAACCTGTCGTACGTCTACTATATTTTTGTCAAAAAGAATGAGCCCGCCCAAATCCTGATCATGAATGCTGCGTTTCAAGCCCTCATTGACCGTTGTTGTCACTTGACCCTTCCATTGCCTGATGTCAGGCATAAGCATTTGCCCTACTTGTTCGCTGACGGTCATATAAGAAATCAGCTTATCCCAATCCTGCGCCTGAATGGCAGCCTCACGTTCGAAGCGAATCACCCGCGCCAGAAAGACGGAGAATTCCGCCCGTGTTACAGGCTGATCCGGCCGATAGGTGCCATCCGTATATCCGCCGATCAATCCGTTGGAGCTCATGATGCGAATAGGCGCTGCCGCCCAATGATCCGCTGTATCTTTCAAGCTTGCGGATTGCTTGCCGACCGCCAACGAATAGGCCCGGGTAAGGAATGCAGCCGTCTCTGCGCGGCTCATTGCCGTATCCGGCTGGAAGGTGCCGTCAGGCAATCCGCTTGCCAGCCCGTTTTTCGCCGCAATAGCTATTTCCCGATAAAATGGATGCGTCGTTGGAACATCGGAATAACCTGAAGCTCCTCCGCCTGCCTGCAGCTGCTGCGGATAAAGCTCTCGTACCAGGAAGGTCACGGCTTGCGCCCTGGTCACATGCCGCTCGGGCATAAATTGCCCATTACCGGATCCGGCAACAGTTCCCCTTTTCGCCATATAGTTAATGCTGTCTTCTGCCCACTTCACAGACTGCAGATCGGAGAACGGTTGTTCTGCCGCCGCAATTTCTACCGATATCAGCATGGAGCCGAGTACGGCATTGAGGATCGTTATCATTTTTAGCTTCATCTGTTGTACCTCTCAGCTGTTCTTAATATGAATGATAGACGCCCTCGATGGATCATTTGTTGCGTTGCAACCTGTTCGTTCGTCCTAAATCCTGCTTCCTCTTAATGAATGCCTTATCTTTTCATGCCCTGGCTGCATGGAAATGCTCTGCACTCCGCTCCTTAGAATCTGTTGGCGCAAGAAAGGATGGTACATGAATGGGCACTTTAGCAGCTTGGCATACATTTTCATTTGAATGGGAAGCGTTTTGAATTGATAACTTTTGTTAGGCTGCAGGCTGCGGGCATTCAGCACCTCACTCAGGGTACGCGCGCTATTGATAGCCGAACTGATCCCTTCCAGCGAGCTTGGGCTTATGAAGCCGGCCGCCTCGCCAACCAGGAATGCATTATCCCTTCCACAGCTAAAGTCATGAAAGGAAGACGGCCGCAGTACCATGCATGCTTCTGTCTTGATCGGTTCTCCGAACTGGAATCCGATGCTCTGGATTCTCTCCTTTTGCAAGTCGAATTGTTCCCTCGGCTTATCCATAAGATAAGCGCCGCCAAAGATAAAGTGATTATCCTTGGAAATCGACCAGGAGTAACAGTCCGTGATCTTCTCGTCAAAAATACAGGAATAGAACGGCGAGTCGTGCTGCTCGGGAAACCACTGCTGAATGGCCATGTAGGTGCGTATCTTTTTATCCGGATATAAGAAGCGCCGCACCAAAGAATTCGCCCCGTCTGCACCAACCAGATGCTTGGCCGTAATCACATGTTTTATTTTATTCTCGTGAAACGTGATCTGATAACCGGAGTCCACCCGCTCCACAGCAGAGCACCGCGAATGGTCATGAACCTCTACGTGTCCCGGAATAAGCGACTTCAGCCATAAGTCGAATTTATGCCGGTCCACATTGACATAAGTCCGCTGATAGTGGCGAATAAGCTCCCGCTCCTGATCAATGGTTTTGACGGCAAAAATCTGCGGGTCTACGGTTACCTCCTTGGGCAGCGTCAAGTTCAATTCTGCAAGCGCCTTTTGAGCATCAGACGATAGAAGACCGCCGCAAGGCTTCTGAAAGCCTTGATCATAAGTATATTTCATATCTATGGCTATCACGCGAAATTCCTTGCTGAGCAACTGAGCCAGGATGGAGCCTGCCGGTCCCAATCCGATAATGGCGACATCATAATGGTTCATCCTTACACTCTCCTTAATATGTTCATTCAATTTGAGTTTATTATAGCTCAGTTTCAGATTAAAACAATAATTAATTATTGTATTTCATATATTATTTATTGTTTATCAATAAAAACTGCAAGTGATTACTCTCGAGATTGGACAAAATGGGCTGCACATGAAAAAAAGAAAGCAACCTAAGCCTGTTCTAACCCAGGCTCAGGTTGCTTCCAGTCAACCTACGCTATTTCTTCCGAATGATCTGTTTCTCCTCGATGGCATATACCTGATCGGCGACGTTCTCCACCAAGCGGGCATCGTGCGAGATGAAAATGATGGTGCCTGCGTAGCTTTTCATCAAATGTTCCAGCGATTCCACGGTAGGAAGATCGAGAAAATTGCTTGGCTCATCCATAAGCAAGATATTGTATCGCCCTAGCAGCATTTTTGCGAGCTGCAATTTCATGATTTCGCCACCGCTTAATACCGACAGCTGTTTGCGCACATCATGCTGAGAAAATCCCAAAGACGCCAGTACAGCGCGAATTTCCGACACCTGATAATCACAGTCTTCCTGCATGAATTCCATGATGCCCTGATTGCGGTCAAACTTGTAGCCGTTTTGCGCGAAGTAGCCGATTTCTGCTTTTGGCGATAGGAGGATACCGTCTTCACGATTGAGGATCATTTTGAAGAGCGTGGTTTTCCCCGCACCATTACCGCCCGTTACCGCTATCTTGGCACCAAGCGGAAATTGGAAAGACGCTTTCTCAAAAATGAACTTTTCACCAATCTGTTTACTAATCTCTTTTCCCGTAATCGGAAACGGATTGTGAAGCTCCAAAGATTTGCTCTGACGGAAGTGGACGGTGCGAACCGCCTCTGGAGGTCTCACATCACCTAGCGCTTCGATTCGTTGTTCCATATTTTTTGCGGCATTATGAAGCTTCTTCTGCTTGCTGCCCACCGATTTTTGATGGGCAAGCCGACCGCCGTTTTCCGAGCTGTTTTTTCTTGAAGTTCCTTTTTCTTTCTGGTCGATTTTCCGAGCCTGATTCTTTTTCTCGGCGATCGCTTTCTCCAGCCGATCCCGATCAGCGATAAACTGCTTATATTCGACATCCTGATTTTTCCGTTCTTCTGCTTTCTGGGCCAAGTAATCGGAGTATCCGCCCCAATACTCGTTAATCCTTCCGTCCTTCAATTCCCAGATTTTATCGACCACTTGATCAAGGAAATACCGGTCATGACTGATAACAAGCAAAGCACCCGTGTAAAAGGAGAGCTGGTTAATCAAAAATTCGATACCCTCACGATCGAGATGACTCGTCGGTTCATCGGCAAAGATGCCATGTGCCCCGCCGGACAGAGCCTGTGCAATTTTCAACCGTGTTTCTTCCCCGCCGCTCATATGCTCCATATCAACTCTGGCTACCCCAAGCTTACCCATTAATGCGTGATCCACTTCCTCTTGTACCACGACATCATCCAGCTGCGGGATGTAGGTGAAATTGCCTTCCCTCGTGATTTTCCCATGTGTTACTGGCGTTTTACCCAGCAATACTTTTAGCAATGTGCTCTTGCCTGCTCCGTTCGCACCGACCAGACAGATGCGGTCATACTCATGAAGCTCCAAATGATCAATGTCTAATACCTCACGTCCTAAATATTCCACATATACCTCTTTTGCGTTAATTAATGCATTCATTATGGTTACCTCCTTCTGAAATCGCAGTTTTCATGTTCGCAGGATCACCTGCGATTTAAGAAGGGAGGATTATATGAAGAAGTACCAATGCATGTATCTCATCGTGTTAACTCCTTTCGTATTTTTATTGGTTATTATTTGTTTTGGCAATAAAAAATACAGATCCAAACCACTATGTGGACTTAGATCTGCATTCATCACGAATAAGGACACGTCGATACAAGGCATAGCCAAATAAGCTATCTATATCGTAATCTATGTCTCTCCATACGTAAAAATAAGCAACGCAAAAAAGCCCACAATTGCGGAAAAATCAGCTTTTTATTGCCAGCTTATCGAATGCGCATGGAATGTGTCATAGATAACGTGCCTCCTCAATTTATGATGTGAATCTTAACATGGAGTTCTTCAGGTTGTCAACCCAAACAGGTTCTGTTCTGTGCCTCATTGGGTTAGAGAGGCATCTCCCCCATTTACCGCAAAATTACACAAGTATGGAATTCATGCCCCATCATCATGACAGTATCATTTAACTGTCCATTCTGTAGAGCTTAGCGAGCCCGCCTTCTGAAGTTTCACGGTAACGGCTGCTCATGTCCAAGCCTGTTTCATACATGGTCTGTATAACCAGATCAAAAGATATCTTACGGGTACCAGACAAGAATTTGGCCAGGCTCAGCGCATTGATCGCCCGCATCGCACCCACAGCATTCCGCTCAATGCAAGGGATCTGAACCAGTCCGTTAATCGGATCACAGGTTAACCCCAAGTGGTGCTCCATGGCAACCTCCGCCGCATACTCAATCTGGCCGATCTCCATTCCGGACAATTCAGCCAGTGCGGCTGCTGCCATAGAACAAGCCGTGCCAACCTCCGCCTGGCAGCCGCACTGAGCGCCGCTGATGGAAGCATTCTGCTTGACCAGGTTGCCAATGAGCCCGCCGACGGCCAGAGCCCGGAGGATCTGTTCGTCCGGGACCTGCATCTTTTCCTGCATATAACGGAGTGAGGCTGGCACGACACCGCTGGCTCCGCAGGTCGGGGCCGTTACGACGGTGCCGGCGGCGGCATTCTGTTCGTTGACGGCGAAAGCGTATGCGCTGACGATCCGGTTCTCCCGCGTCTCCGGGCTCTCATCCATATGCCCCTGATGATAGAGATATTTCGCCTTTCGTTCGACCTGGAGACCGCCCTCCAGAATACCTGTGACGGAAAGCCCTTCGTCGATCGAACGCTTCATCGCTTCCCAAATCCCTTGGAGGAAGTCCCATATCTGTTTGCCTTCACACTGCTCGACGTAATCGCTCAGCCGGATATGATTCGCTTTACAAATGGCACTGATTTCGGCAAAGCTGTTCTCTTGATAAACATCAGGCCCAAGCTTCTCCTCCCGCCCTTCAATAACGATGTCCCCGCCGCCGATACTGACAGCACGCATGAAGGCGGTTTGCCGCCCGTCTTTGTAAGCGAACAAGTCCATGGTATTGGGATGGGGCAGAACAAAATCTGCTTGTGGAACAAATTCAATCTCCGTTGGAACGGGTGACAGTGCTCTGATAATGGCCTTGTCCGTCATATGGCCTTTGCCTGTTTTGGCAAGGGAACCATAAATCAACGCCTTGAATTGGTCTGCGTCTTCATTTTCTGATTTGAAGATTCTGGCCGCTTTCTCCGGTCCCATGGTATGGGAGCTGGACGGTCCACTGCCAATCTTATAGAGTTCAGTCAACGATCTCATCGCACCCTTACATCCTTTCTGGCTATCGCCCATTCCGCTGAAAACGTTCCTTGATCTTCATCAGCCTCTCATAAATCCCCTCTTCATCAATAGCCATGTCAACCAATTGGTGAGTAAGCTGAAGACCTTGATCCTTTGCAAGAGCTTTTTTCCACGGGTGCGACACAATCGAATGAGTAAGCTGTCTTGTAGAGCGGGGTGCCTGCATGATCATCTCTGCCAGCTCCCACGCACGGGGAAGAAGCTGTTCACGAGGCAGCACCTCGCTAACCAGACCGAGGTCTAATGCCGTCTGGGCATTCATGTTCATGCCCGTGTATGCATAGTATGTCGCTTTCTTGGTTCCCAGTATTTGTTGAAGTGCTAAGACGATTCCATCTCCAGGAGGTACACCGCCCAAGTAGTGGGCATCGAAAAACGCTGTGCCTTCAGCGCAAATGGTAATATCACAAAGCGTTCCCAGTTGCCAGTGTGAGCCTGTGCCATTGATCGCCCCAATCGTGGGGATGTCGAGGCAATGAATCATATTTTCAATCATTCTGAGCGATTCATGGTAGAACTCCAGCTTCCGGCGATTCGGCCAATCCATGAATTTGGTTGTCCAGACTTCAGGATTGCCTATTTGCCACAAATCTCCAGTCCCTGTAAGGATCATCACCTCATTCTCAGGGTCACGGCCAACATCGGACCATACGTTGCCATAGGCAGCTTGAGCCGTCCAGTCAAATTGAAGCGGTCCTCCGCGAGTGTGCATACGCACTTCGAGTATGCCGTCATGGCGGGTCATGAAGAACAAGTCCTTGTACTTCTCCGAGTATACCTCGAATCGTGTAGGTCCCGCCATATCTCTATTGAACATCTTTGCCTATTAGACGTCCTTGCATTTTTTTCAGCCGCTCCAGAACCCCTTCTTCATCAATGGCCATGTCATACATTTGGTGTGCAAGCTGGAACCCTTGATCACTGACTAAGGCTTGCTTCCATGGACGGGAGATAATGGAGTGAGACAGATGTCTGGTTGAACGCGGTGCTTGCATAATCATCTCCGCAAGCTCCCATGCGCGGGGAAGAAGCTGCTCGCGGGGCAGGACTTCGCTAACGATGCCCAGGTCCAAGGCGGTTTGACCATTGATATTCTTGCCGGTGTATGCGTAGTATGCTGCTTTCTTGAAACCGATCATATTCTGCAGTGTAAGCAGCATTCCATCTCCGGGAGGCGTGCCTCCCAGATAATGCGGATCAAAAAAGTCCGCGTCTTCTGTACAAATAGTAATATCACAGAGCGTTGCGAGTTCACAGTGCGTTCCCGGCCCGTTGACCGCCCCGATGGTCGGGATGTCAATGCAGAAGATCAAGTTCTCAAGCAGTCTCAGTGATTCATGATACTGTTCGAGCTTCTTTTGCTTCGGCCAATCCATAAATTTTGTATTCCAGACCTCCGGGTCCCCGATTACCCATTTATCCCCCGTTCCGGAAATAATCATGACCTCGTTTTCAGGGTCGCGGCCAATATCTGACCAGGCATGGGACCATGCGGTATGGGCTTCCCAGTTATGCTTGTACGGCCCTCCGTCGGTGTGAAGCCGCACTTCAATGATTCCGTCACGGCGGGTCATTAATAGAAATTCCTTATATTTCTCCGAGTACTCTTCAAATTTGGTGGGTCCAATCATACGTCTCTCTTCCATTTCAATTCCTCCTAGTTTGGTTTAGATATTACCTATTACTATCCAGCCAATCTCTGGCAAAAGCAGCGTAAGCAGCAGCCCCTTTATAAAGCACCTCATCCGAGAACATCGTCTTGGGATGGTGCACAGGGTAACCATAACCTTCCTCGGTATTGCCTGCGTTAAGAAACACTGTGGTGCTTGGCACCGCTTGTGATACAAATGCGAAGTCTTCCGATCCCATTAATTTACCACCGGGTACCAGCTCAGTTATACCGATATAGGAACCGGCGCCAAAGGTATTTGCAATCGAAGTTCTCATTTGTTGGTTAAGCCCGCTGTCCGTTTTCACCTCAGGACAACCCCTCGTATAGATCACATCCATCTTTGCCTGAAAGGTTTCTCCGATACCTGCAGAAATGTCGCGGATTCGGGCTTCCATGTTGTCCCGCAATGCGGTGTTAAATGTTCGCACACTGCCTTTCAATCTGGCCGTATCGGGAATTACGTTGTTTGTACTTCCGCCTTCCATCACGCCAATGGTAAGAACTGCATTATCAATTGGCGAAATTTCACGGCTAAGGATACCCTGCAGTGCCAGATGAAGATGAGCAGCCACATTTAAGGGGTCCACTGCGGCCTCTGGCATGGCTCCATGTGCGCCCCGACCGCGGATGATGATTTCGAACCAATCCGAGGAAGCTGAAATCGCTCCACCAGCCTCAGGCACTACAAATTGCCCGATAGGAATGGGCATTCCGGTCAACACATGAAGCATCATGGCTGCATCCACTTTGGGATTATCGAGAATTCCGCTTTCAAGCATCATCTTGGCCCCATGCAGAGTCTCTTCACCCGGCTGAAACATAAGCTTAACCGTCCCGTGAAGCTGCCCTTCGTTGGCCTTCAGGATCTCCGCAGCTCCGAGCAGCATGGAAGTATGCAAGTCATGACCGCATGCATGCATGTTTCCGTTCAACGATGCGAAAGAAAGATCCGTTTCTTCTTGAATGGGCAGCCCATCCATATCCGCACGAAGAAGAAGCACCTTTCCGGCATGCTGTCCGCCGATCGTAACCATAAGACCTGATTCTCCTACGAGAGTGGGCTCAAATCCCATGGACTCCAACACCTCTTTCACATAAGCAGCTGTCCTGGGCAAACTTAAATCAAGCTCCGGAATCGCATGAAGATGATGCCTGTACATGACCAATTTTTCCTGCAGCTGATGGGCCTTACTCAAGAAGTCTTCAGCTTCTTCAATCACAATGAACATCTCCCAAAACACAAATTGAATGAACCTAAGAACAGAGAAACATTCCCCCTTCACATTTTAAGACTTTTTAAGAACACATTTATCGTACTGGCATTTTTATCCGCTGTCAAGAGAAATTAAGACATTTTAAGAACATTATTTCAGAGGCTGCTGGAACATTGATATATCACATTTATTGTGATATAACTCTTTTGATTGAACTGTTTATGAAAGGAATCTACCATGAAAATCAAGCTGGGTATTATTACGCCTGAGACCCATATGGACTATTTCCGCGCCATTGAAGAAGAAATGCGGTCAGTATGTCAGTTCCGGTTCCTTACAATCAGCAACTTTCGGGAAACAAAAGACCTCTATCTCAAAAACTTAGGTTCGGTAGACGGATTTGTGATCAGTGGCAGGATGCTTTACGAGTCAATTGATAAGGAATGCTTGGATGAAAAAGTACCTATTCACATTTTGCAGGATAACGAGAACCTTCTATATAGGGAACTTTTCCGGCTGCTGCTTACAGAGCCTGAGCTTGATATCTCCAGGATCTATGTGGATTATGCGTATGTTATCGATTCTTTCAGTGAATTCCAAAAATACCTGACCCATGAGGGAAAGCCCATCAACAGTGATGATCTGCTCGAACGAGTGGAAACCATGCTCGAAAACCATATCACTCTGTGGGAAGAACAGAAAATAGACCTATCCATCACGGCGTTCGGCCACTTTGTTCCAGAACTTAAAAAGCACGGAGTAAAATACATCTTAATCCGGCCTACTTTGGAAAGCGTTAAAGAGACCATCCGAGAGATCATTAACGAAATTACCATCCTCAAGCTTAAGAGCCAGAGGGCAGTTGTTGCATGCTTATCGACCGTCACAGCGCAGACGCCATCCGAAGAGCAGCTTCATGAGCTGAAGGTCCTTGTCGGCAGGTTTCTGCACAGCATGAATCTAGCAGACACGGCCCAAATTTCGGAAGGCTTTGTCAGACTATACACTACTTATGGAAATTTCATGAAAATCACCTCTAACGCACATAACTGCACCCTGCTGGAGTATCTGGAAGGATGCATAAGCGACAAGGTGAAAATCGGATGGGGCTCGGGGCATGAATATTTCCAAGCTAACGTAAACGCCACCAAAGCCCACAGACAGGCGGAAGCCTTTACGGACAGCTGCAGCTTTTTTATAAACGAGGAACAGAAGGTTATCGGCCCAATGCGGAGCATGAATGTTATACAGTTCTCTGAACAGGGGGATCCGGAAATCATCGCGTTAGCCAAAAGGATCGGAATAAACAACATCAACTTGCAAAAAATCATGTCCTATGCAGAAATCATGAGAACAAATAAATTATCCTCTGAGGATGTTGCCGAGTGCCTGTCCATGACCGTCAGAGGTGCAAACCGTATCCTTAACAAAATTGAAGAAAGTAAATACGTACAAACGGTATTTGAAAAACGGGACAATAGTAAAGGGCGGCCTAAAAAATACTACGAACTGCTGTTTCTTGACAAAGAAGGGCACAAATTAAGCAAATGACACGCATTGTTACGATTGCCATTTCGACTTTAAATTAATGCAAAAAAGGCACATTTTCAAAACTGAAAACGTGCCTTTTTTTGCGTTTGAGTCAATGAATTGCTCCCGCCGAAAACATTATGAATTCATATACACAGCCTTGCCTGTCTTGGCGGATTCATAAATCGCTTCAAGAATCTCCGAGACAACACATGCTTGCTCAGGCGTTACGACCGGCTCCAGATCTTGATCCACGGCCCGGATCCAGGTTCTCATTTCTGTATCCGCATCATTCTCGGCCTTCCCTTCATAGAAGGCAACCCCGCCAGAGCCAAGCTCGGCTTCCTTCGTATACAGACGGCCATGCTCTTCTCCGTTGATCCGAAGACCGTTCTTCATATCAGCCCCTGCTTCCGTTCCGCTCAAGCTGCATTTGGCTTCATGCACATCAAGCGTGTTCAGCGCCCAGCTGGATTCCAGCATCACTGTAGCGCCATTTTCCATGACAACCATCCCGAAGGCGGAATCCTCTACCGTGAACTTGGCAGGATCCCATGGACCCCAAGCGTTAGCAGCATTTTCGCGCTGCGACAGCTCATGATATTTGGTTCCGAGAACCACCTTCGGCTTGTAATTGTTCATCATCCACAAGGTCAGATCCAGGGCATGCGTACCGATATCAATGAGCGGTCCTCCCCCTTGCTTCTCTTCATCGAGGAACACGCCCCAGGTTGGCACGGCTCTTCTGCGAATGGCATGGGCTTTGGCGAAATAAATATCGCCCAGTTGTCCTTCTTCAACCAGCTTCTTCAAATGCAGGCTGTCCGGACGGAAACGGTTATTGTAGCCAATCGTCAGCTTCTTGCCGGTACGCTTGGCAGCTTCAACCATTCTCCGTGCATCCGCAGCGGTCTTGGCCATCGGCTTTTCGCACATGACGTGCTTGTCAGCCTCAAGCGCCGCAATCGTTACCTCGGCATGGAAATCATTCGGGGTCAGCACATGTACGATGTCGAGAGATTGATCCTTCAGCAGCTCCCGGTAATCGGAGTATACCTGTGCGCCCTCGGCACCATACTCGCGTGCAGCCTTCTCAGCGCGTTCCACTACGATATCGCAAAAAGCTACGATTTCAACATTATCCAACTTCTTCAAGCTTGGCAGATGCTTTCCGTTTGCAATCCCGCCGCAGCCAACAATCCCGATACGATATACTTTACTCATTTTAAATTCCTCCCAGGTTATATAGTTTCCACTTTAAATTGCTTGCTCTTGCGATATTCTGCCGGTGTCATGCCAATCTTCTTGCGGAAAACGGCATGCAAGTAAGTAGCATTCGCAAAGCCCTCCGACTGGGCGATCTGCTCAATCGATAAATCTGTTTCCTCCAGCCTTTTACAGACCGACTTTAGCCGGATATCCTCCAGCAGCTTGCTGAAAGGCTTCTGTGCATCCATCTGATGAAAGGTTCGCTGCAATTGACGCGCACTGATATTGAGCTTCTCAGCTACATTCTCCAGCGTTAAGCTGGAGGAGGAGTTCGCTTCCATATACTGCACCGCATATTGATAGCGATAGGCCGTCATATTGCGGATCGGCGCCTCCGTCGTAATCACGCCGGCATCATAGGCCCGGACGGCCTTCATCAGAATGGTAAGCACCAATTGGCGGATCGAGGTGTAATATCCGGAGTATCGCCCGTCACACACCTGATAGGCCTCCAGGAAGCAGGCCATGGCCCCGTGCCGATCCTGCTCCGGCTTGCGGGGAAGCTTGCGCAGCTTCTCCATGCATTCCTCCGCCTCGGCCGCTTCCCAAGGATCGCATTCATTCCGCTCGATCGGAACGATATCGACATGCAGGCACAACTCATCCATTGCTTCCTCAGAGGATGCGGCCTGATAATGAACGACTCCCGGCCCGGTGAGGTAGAACATTCCCTCCGACAAGGCAAAGGTTTGGTCCTCCAGAATCACGATTCCCTTCCCTCGCGGAATAAAGTGAAATTCATACTCCGCATGGTTATGAAAATCAATGACATGGCCTCGGTCAAATGAAATCAAATGAAATCTAAGCACCTTGATTCTGTAATAGCCCCAGTCAATTTGAATATCCAGCCGTTCAAGCAGATCCTGCTTTTCAAACATCACCTCATACGGAAATGACGTTTTATGCCTGAAATCGGTCATGGAAGAAGTGCGCTGCCTTCGAGAGGAATGACTCTTCCTTCCTGTGCCGAACGATTGGCCGCTTCCATCAGACGGGTCAGCTCGATGGCCGTCTGCACATTCGTGCCGGCGGTCGTACCGTTTTGAATATGTCCTACCCATTGATCGAAAGCGCTTTCCCGATTGCTGCGCAACGGGTATTCCCGCCAAGTCTTTCCGCCGTTCTCATCCAGATTCGACTTGAGCAGAAGCTTATCCTCCGGCGTTCCGTACAACAGGGTTCCTTCTGTTCCGTGAACCTCGATCGTAAATGGAGAATGACTATTCACAAAGCCTGCTTCCACAACGCCTACAGCACCGGATGCCGTTTGCAGCGTTACTACTGCATTATCTTCTACTTCCTTGCCTGTGACATAGCCAAAGTTCGCGCTGACCCCGGTTATCTCTTCTCCAAGGAAAAGGCGAGTCAAATACATCGGATGACAGCCCAGATCGATCATCGCCCCGCCGCCGCACTGCTCCCGGTTATAGAAATGCTCAGGAAGCCAGTTGGCCAGCGCGCCGTTGTGAGACAGGCGGACTCTCGCATAAGTGACCTTTCCGAGCAAGCCCTTGTCCAAAATATCCTGAATAGCAAGCGTGTATCCTGCATTTAAGCGCGGCAGAGATACAACAAACGTTAACTTGCGCTCCGACACCGCAGCTACGATTTCGTCAACTTCCTGTACCGTAGGCGCAATTACTTTTTCCGTGAAAATATGTTTGCCTGCCTGCGCAGCCTTCAATATCACCTCTTTGTGTCGGTTGGTCGGCGCATCCACAATGACTGCGTCCAGGTCATCACTTGATAGCATCTCATCCAGCGAAGCATAGAATGGAACTCCCAGCTTGTCAGCTGCCGCTTGAGCACGGACCGGATCTTCATCCCAGACCGCGGCGACGACCGTATCCGGATGATTCAGCGCTTGCTCCGTGTATTCCCATGCATGGACATGCCAAAAGCTGATTTTCCCGACTCGAATACTCATAAACTTGGCCTCCTAGCTTATATGAAATTCTGACATCTGTTGATAAAGTACCATATTCAAACACATTTAAACAGTGCATTTATACGACAATTCAATATATAAGATCACGACACACTATCACGGATATTCAGGGTTAATTTTACCTCGGAGGTATTTTCCAGTTTATTTCCAATAAGTGTGGGTTGTTCCTCCCCTGGAGCTGATTCTATAATGCTAACAGGAAAGGAGGCATGCCCAATGATGAAGCGCAGATTACTAACCTTCATATTATTGGCTGTCATCGCGGGGCTGCAGCCCGTGACCTCGAACGTCCACGCCGCCCCATCCGTACAATACGGCAATACCGTGGGTGATGTATGGGATTTGCAATACCGGTTAAAGGTGCTCGGTTATTATGCCCCATCGCTGGACGGACAGTATGGGACGCAGACCAAAGCGGCAGTCGCCAAGTTTCAGTTGGCTTATGGTGTCCACGCGGACGGAATTGCAGGCAGCCTTACCTGGAGCTTGTTGAGAAAACACACCTTGAACCTCTATGAAATGGATATTTTGGCGAAAATCATATACAGCGAAGCCCGCGGCGAGTCCTATACAGGTCAGGTTGCGGTAGGAGCCGTTGTCATGAATCGGATTCAGTCACCGGATTTTCCCGATACGATATCGGAGGTTGTATTTCAGCGCGGTGCCTTCACAGCTATTGACGACGGTCAATATTGGCTGACGCCTGACAGAACCGCCTACCTGGCAGCTCAGGACGCCGTTCGCGGCTGGGACCCTTCAGGAGGCTCGTTGTACTACTTTAACCCAAACACCGCAACAAGCAGCTGGATCTGGTCCAGAACGCAAAACGTCAAAATCGGCAATCATATCTTTGCAAATTAATTCCTCCGGGCACGCCCGGGGATACATAACAAATTCAGGATAGTTGGTTTTAATTTGAAATTTAAGTAGAATAGGAAGCGAGAACTTAGAACCTGGAGGATACGATGAAAAAACTTTACGTCGCAGGAGTATTATTAGTATTTATTCTGCTTGTAACGCCTCATTCTGCTTTTGCCCATACCCATATGGTCTCCTCTTCGCCGGAGAAGGATGAGCAAGTCGAGCAGCCGATTGATCAGATTCAGCTGGACTTTCATACGGATATCGCTCCGCTAAGCTCCTTTACGGTCACCGGAGAGCAAGGCACGATTGAACTGGAAGAGATTCAGGTTGAAGGTGCCCGGATGACCGGGTTATTGGCTGGGGACTTGGAGAACGGAACCTATACAGTGGATTGGAAAATCGTCGGTGAAGACGGGCATCCGATGGAAGGCAGCTACTCCTTCTCCGTAAATGTTCCCGAGTCTGCGGTGACTGAGGATCAGACAGAAGCGCCAGCCGAGGCCGAAGACACTTCATCGAATGCCGACACGTCGGCTAATAATGACAGCGGCAATGCGGCTGCGGATGAGTCCGTCACAGCCGTTGATCCGGATACAAATTCTAACGATGAAGCAACAGCTGACACAGCTGTCGTCAAGGAACGTGCATCGCTTTCCATGCCGATGCTTATTGCAGGGATTGTGATCATTGCAGTCATTCTTGCTGTTGTACTTGTCGTCCTGCGGAGACGCCGTTCATGATCTATTGGCTTGGAGAGCCGCTGCTTTATCTCTGCTTTGCAGTCATCATAGGCTGGCTTACTGTCATTCGTGCCGGAGAGGCTGAAATCGCCGCACAAATCCCCAAGCCGCTTGTGATCACAGCCATCTGCGGAATAGGCGTGCTCTCCTTTCTTCCTTTATTAAGGATCGTACTGTTCTTTGCGGGGAATGCCGGCTTTGCTGTATCATTGCGAAATGTCCTTTTTAGCCTGGCAGAAGGCAAAGCCTATGGCTGGACCCTGTTATTCTGCCTTTTGATGTTGGCAGCGGTGTGCGTCAAGCCTTTGCACCTCTCCATCCGGGAGGCTGGTTGGGGCTGGTGGCTGTGCTGCATTCTCTGTCTTGGCCTAGCAATCTCCGTCAACTGGTTCAGCCATATGACGGCAAACTATGGACTGGCAGGCCTTCTCGTCCATCTCATCCATTTTCTGTCCGTCATGATCTGGTCCGGAACCTTGTTGGCGGCAGGCTGGTTCAAGCCTACGTCTTCATCCTGGTCCGGTTTTTTGAAATGGTTCCACATTCTGGCGATGGTTGCCATGACTCTGATTATAGGCTCCGGCTGGCTGATGTCCGCGGCCCTTATCCCGCAGATTGCAACGGCAGCCGTCTCCTCTTATGGGAAGGCTCTGCTGCTGAAGCATCTGCTGATCATTCCCTTGCTGCTATTCGGCTTCATTAACGGATTTCTTATCAAAAGAAAGCTGTCTCAGAATCACTCCTATCAGCCGACCACCTGGATACGCGCCGAAGCCGTGCTGGTGCTGGCCATTTACATTATCACCGGATATATGAACCAGCAAGCCACTCCAGAGTCGCTGCCTGATCCGGCTTCAGGTCTAGTCTTGCACGGGCATCCCTCAGCCCTTCTTTATCTGAGCCTGGCCACAGGATGTTTAGTTGGACTGCAGGCTGTATACCGCCGGAACAAAAATGCGTACCTGGCTCTGCCGCTTAGTTTGTTCTTTACGCTTGCGGCCTATCGGGCTGTGATGTTGTTTATCTCCTGAAGCCAGGCATTCAAAATAAAAGGTTCATCCTTATAGCCTTATCGGCTGCAGGATGAACCTTTTTATTGTTCAGGAGGTACCCTTAGAATACTTTGGTTGTCCAGGACTCGCAATTCCAGGTCTCCGTCACGACATCCCGGTAAAATTCCGGTTCGTGAGAGATTAACAGAATGCTGCCCTTGTAGGCCTTCAACGCCCGCTTCAACTCATCCTTGGCATCCACGTCCAGATGGTTCGTCGGCTCGTCCAGGACCAGAATATTCGTCTCGCGGTTAATCAGCTTGCAAAGACGAACCTTGGCCTTCTCTCCCCCGCTCAACACAGCGACCTTGCTCTCGATATGCTTGGTCGTCAGGCCGCATTTAGCCAGTGCTGCACGTACTTCAAACTGTGTGAAGGAAGGGAACTCGTTCCAGATCTCTTCAATACAAGTATTATAGTTGGTTTCTTTGGCCTCTTGCTCGAAATAACCAATTTCCTGGAGCTCACCCAAATGAACAGACCCGCTAATCGCCGGAATTTGACCCAGAATACTGCGCAGCAGGGTCGTCTTCCCGATGCCGTTCGCACCGACAAGCGCGATCTTCTGTCCGCGCTCCATCCGAAGGTTCAGCGGGCGGGACAGCGGAGAATCATAACCGATCACCAGGTCTGACGTCTCGAAGATCAGCTTGCCGGAGGTTCTTCCATCCTTGAAATGAAACTGCGGCTTCGGCTTCTCCTTAGCCAGCTCGATAATATCCATCTTGTCCAGCTTCTTCTGCCGGGACATGGCCATATTCCGCGTGGCGACACTGGCCTTGTTCCGGGCCACGAAATCCTTAAGGTCAGCGATCTCCTGCTGCTGGCGCTTATAAGCGGACTCCAGCTGTTGCTTCTTGGCTTCATGCACCTGCAAGAAATAGTCATAGTCCCCGACATACCGGTTCAATTCCTGATTCTCCATGTGGTAGATCAGGTTGATAACGCTATTGAGGAACGGAATATCATGGGAAATCAAAATAAAGGCATTCTCATACTCCTGCAAGTAGCGCTTGAGCCATTCAATATGCTGCTCATCCAGATAGTTCGTAGGCTCGTCCAGGAGCAGAATGTCCGGCTTCTCCAGCAGCAGCTTGGCCAAGAGCACCTTGGTCCGTTGCCCCCCGCTCAGATCATTGACATCCTTGTCCAGACCGATATCGGTAAGTCCCAAGCCGCGCGCCGTCTCTTCAATCTTCGCATCGATCAGATAGAAATCCTGATTCGTCAGCGTATCCTGAATCGTGCCGACATCCTCCAGCAATTGCTCCAGTTCCTCGGGAGTGACATCCCCCATCCGGCCATACATGTCATTCATTTCCGCTTCCAGATCGAACAAATATTGAAATGCTCCGCGAAGCACGTCGCGAATCGACATGCCCTGGCTCAGCACAGCATGCTGATCCAGATAGCCAACCCGTGTACGCCGCGCCCATTCTACCTTGCCTTCATCAGGCTGCAGCTTGCCGGTGATAATGTTCATGAAGGTAGATTTCCCTTCTCCATTGGCGCCGATCAGGCCGATATGCTCCCCCTTCAGCAAGCGGAAGGAGACATCCGTAAAAATCGCACGGTCTCCGAAGCCGTGACTGAGTCGTTCAACGTTTAGTATGCTCATGAATCTACACCTTTTCTATTTACGATATATACCGTCATATTATATATGCAATCATGGTCATTCAACAAGTCACTTGCAGAGGATGTTTAAAAAGTCATCTCCTGACTTTTTGAACCCGCAATTAACAAGGAAAGGATTCACACAAAAACTCCTGCCGCGCAAAGAACCTCAGTTCTTCCTGGCAGGAGTCGGATTGCTGAATAGCCCGTTCAAATCTTGTACCGAAAATTCGGCAGGTATCATTGCTCCTCTTGATTGGCTTCATATTGCTGCTTCAGCAGCGCGAACAATACCGCATCGGCGAATTGTCCCTTCTCATAGAAGCACTGCTTCAGATATCCTTCCTCATGAAAACCGGTCTTCTCCAGCAAATATCTTGAACGGATATTGTCCGGATCAATAAAAGCCTCGATACGGTTCAGCCCCAGATCCTCGAAGCCAAAGCGCATGACCTCTTGCAGCACCTCGGACATCACGCCCTGTCCCCAATAAGCAGGATTCAGCTCATAACCGATCTCCGATTTGAAATGCTCTCTGAACCAATTATGGTAGCCGCAGGTTCCGATGACCTTATTGTCGGGTTTGACGGTGATCGCCCAGCGGAACCCCTTCTTCTCCAGATAGCGGCTATTCCAGGCGAAGATAAGTTCTTCAGCCTGTCTTAGCTCGACAAAGCTCTCCAAATCATAATAGCGGGTCACTTCATCATTAGAAAAGTAATGAAACAAATCTCCGGCATCAGCCGATGTCAATTTGCGCAAAATAAATCTTTCCGTCTCTAATTGGGGAAATACCGCCATCTCGCTCGTCCCTTTCGCGCTGGAATAAGTCAAATTTAACTTCATTATAGGCGAAAAGCCGGGATCGAGAAAGGTTTTTCCTGAAAGAGGTTGTTCAAAAAGTCCTCTTTTGATCACGAAGTATATCAAGAGGTTGATTCGACATCGAATCTTGCGTTCACCCTCGAAGTCCAAGCGGAGGCTTACGATGCATGCTTCCTTTGGAAGCATTTTGCTCATGTAGGTTTTGCCTACACTCCGTTCCTCCTTCTTCAGGTTCTCGCAACCTTCTCGGTGCTGAAAAGCTGACTTTTTTGAACACTCACTGATAATTTAAAGTTCTGACGCCACCGTGAAACGCTCGCGAATATGCTTAGGCTGTTCAATCTCGTCAACGACGGCAACCGCATAATCCTCGTAGCTCACATAGCTGTCTCCGGCCGAATTGACAAGCACATGGTCCTTGCCGGAAATATAGCTTCCCGTGCGTCGCCCAAGCGCAAAGGTTGCCGATGGACTCAGATAGGTCCAGTTAAGTCCTTCCGCAGCTTGCAGCGCCTCCAGATTCTTGCCTGCATTTGATGCCGTCGGATAGACGAAATCCGGGAATTCCGGCGTGTCCATCAGACGCAGCGACTGATCCTCATCCACGAACAAGCTTCCTGCTCCGCCGACAACGAACAGACGAGTATCCGGCTTATTCCGCAACGCCTCAATCAGCACATTCCCCGCTTCCACATATTGCTCTTCTTGTCCGATCGGGGCTGCGAATGCATTAACGACCACATCAAAGCCTTCAAGATCCGCTGTCGTTAATTGAAAGATGTCCTTTTCAATGTAAGCAGTGTCCTTCTCCGCGAGCTTGGACGCATCCCTTACAATCGCAGTAACCTGATGACCTCTTTGCTTTGCTTCTCCCAAAATACGACTTCCAGCCTTTCCGTTCGCTCCAATAACCGCAATCTTTGCCATGTTCTTTATCCTCCTGGTTTTAAATTAATTAATGGGATGAATTACTCATTTCAGAACCACCAGCTCAATCCCGTTGCCGAATGGATCCTTGAGCGCTGCTCCTTGCTGACCTTCAAGCTTTGCAAATGCTATTCCCTCTGCTTCCAGACGGTTCAGGATTTCCTGCAATGAAGCTTCCTCCGGGATGAGAATGGAATAATATCTTAATCCTGCTGCTTGCTCCGGAGCCGGCGGGGCTCCCTTGCCTGCCCAGGTATTGAGACCAATATGATGATGATATCCGCCTGCGGAAATAAACAGGGCTGCATCTCCATAAGTTGTGATTCGGTCAAATCCAATGATATCGCAGTAGAAATGCTCGGCTATATGTAAATCACCGACATGGAGATGGATATGCCCGATCTTGGTGCCCGCGGGCATGCCCTGCCAGCTAATCCCCTCGGAGATCGCCATGAGGCCGCTGACATCCACGGGGTCCGTGGTCATGATGATCCCTCCGTGTTCGTCTCTCTTCCAGGTATCCCTTGGTCGATCCGCATAAATTTCAATCCCGTTGCCGTCAGGATCGTCAAGATACAAAGCCTCACTGACAAGGTGATCGCCTTGACCGACCGGAATCTGATGACGGATCAGATTGCGCAGTGTTACGCCAAGCGACCGGCGATCCGGCAGTAGAATCGCAAAATGGTATAAGCCTGAGGTGCTGCGGTTTCGCTGCTTCCGGAAGAGTTGATTCTCCTCAAGAACCACCAACGGATGCACGCCGTCGGCACTCAATTCAGCAATAGCTCCTTCCCGGCGAACCAGCTTGAGACCGATCACTTCTTGATAAAATCGGAGCGAGGTCTCCATGTTGCTTATTTTTAATTGTACAACTCCTATTTCAGTTCGAGGATGGATCCTGTTCATCTTTCGCCCTTCCTTTCGAGCTTCTGTTTTAATTGTAACTATTTTGGTTACATCTACTTGTAACAAGTATAGTTACAGATCAAGCGCGTTGTCAAGCAAAATTTCAAAGGACCAAAAAAAGCCCCCTTGGCGGGGACTTTATTTAATCTGCTCCGGTGCGTGCTGGTCATTATCGCAGGCAACATGATTCAGTTTGCCGACAATCTCCTCCAGACTCACCTTCGCCAAGGTCTGCTCCATGGCATGCTGAGCAGCGGAAAATACCGGCTCGATGGATTCCTGTATATGCTTGCCAACCGGACAATTGGGATTTGGCTTCTCATGAATCGCGAACAGAGCATCCTCTTCGACCACCTCAACAGCACGATAAATATCCAGCAGTGTAAGCTCGGAGGCGGAACGAGCCAGCCTCGTTCCCGCTACCCCCGGACGAACCTGAACAATACCCGCTTTATTTAGCATGCCCAGAATCCGGCGGATCACTACAGGGTTCGTGTTAACGCTGCTTGCAATATAATCGGAGGTATTTACTCCATCCTTATTTAACTCCAGCAAAGAAAGCGCATGTATGGCTACGGCAAACCGGGAACTGATCGTCATGGTTGACCCTCTTTTCCTTTTTCGATGTAACTATCATAGTTACAAATACTCGGAAATGTCAATTCCCTTTGTCACTTCTTCACTGACATCAGCGTTCAAACAAATTGCCAAGACCGCCTAATACACTGCCTTCATCCTTACTGCCTCGGCCATACCGTGCAGAGGACAACACGCGGTCCGCAAGGCGGCTGAATGGTAAGGACTGAACCCAGACCTTCCCGGGTCCGCGCAAGGTGGCGAAGAATAACCCTTCTCCCCCAAACAAGGCTGTCTTCACGCCCTTGACCATCTCGATGTTGTAATCCACCGACGCCGTCATGGCAACGAGACATCCGGTATCCAGGCGCAGCATCTCTCCCGGTGCGAGCGTCCGCTCCAGCACCAGCCCGCCGGAATGAACAAAAGCCAGGCCATCACCCTCCAGCTTCTGCATAATGAAGCCTTCGCCTCCGAAGAACCCTGTCCCTAACCGGCGCTGAAATTCGATGCCAAGGGATACGCCTTTGGCCGCGCACAGGAAGGAGTCCTTTTGACAGATAATCTTGCCGCCAAGCATGGAAAGATCCATAGGAATGATTTTTCCGGGATAAGGTGAAGCAAAGGTGACGCTCTGCCGTTGATAGCCTTCATTCGTAAAGACGGTCATGAATAGCCCTTCTCCGGTAATCAGGCGCTTCCCCGCTCCCATCAGCTTCCCCATCAAGCCGCTGCCCTGATTGCTGCCGTCGCCGAAGATCGTCTCCATGCGGATATCCTGATCCATCATCATGAAGCTGCCGGCCTCGGCAACTACGCTCTCTCTTTGATCCAGTTGAATTTCCACGCATTGCATTTCTTCCCCGATAATACGGTAATCGATCTCATGTGCCGACACGTTATTTCCTCCCCGAATAAATGAATCTTATGTAGTATAGTCGCGCTCCTCAGCTCTCACAACTGTTTCAACATAATTAGCATATGTTCAAGCATTTGCGGTAAGTCCTGAATCACTTCTTCACCGAATCTGCGCATGAAATGAACGGAAATTTCGTTGAGCGGGAGTGCGTCAGCTTGGCCGTATATGGTGGAGATTCGTTGGGTCTGTCCCACATGCCGCCCCCAGATTTCTGTGACCAGCTGTTCAATACGCGGACAATCTGCGACGGGATCTCGAACATATTTGAAGAATACAGGCTGCATATGGCATCCCAGCGTGACAGAGCCCAATTCCATAATTTCACCAGCCAAATCTTCTGTATCGGCCCATAATCTGAGCTCTGCCCAAGTGTCCTTCTGCTCCGGCAAGATGAATTTGATCGCGTAGAACCTCGACATGGCAGACAATTCGATTCTGTCCGTCCGGCCTATCACTTGCAATTGTCCCTCGGAGTCCATGTCGTAAACGGCCCCTTCAAGCACAACCTTCAGATTGTCGAATACCGTAGGATCAAACATAAGTCCCTCCTTAAGACTTCAATATTGAAGCGATAACAGGATAAGATATGAGCGGGCGAACCTCGGTAACGGCTTGAACCGCATTCGGATGCTCGCCAAGTAATCCGTTTTGCAAATAGGCTGCGCCAAATCCGCGTTCCTTGGCTCCGTTATAAGTGAATGTAACACAATGCTCGGCCGCGAAGCCGCATACAATTACAAAATCAACGCCCTCCTGCCGAAGTACGTCCTCCAGATTTGTCTTCCAGAAGGCATTCGACCATTCCTTGTGAAGTATTAATTCTCCCCCTGTCAGCTCAATTTCAGGAATAACTGCGAAATCCTCCGAGTCAATTCCACCTTCAACCTCAATGTCTTGAATGACCACAATAGGCTTGCCTGCATCCCGAAACAGACTGGATACATAATTAATATACATGCATACCTCTTCCACCTCGCCACGTTTCCTTGGGCCAGGAATATGTCCTTCCTGCAAATCAATGATTAATAACGCCGGATTCATATACCAACCTCCTTTCAAATAAATGGATTTTCTATGAAGTTGCTTCTATTATACACGTTTCCGGAAGGACATGGGAACCTGCAAACCAAGCGGGCAGCCCCGCGGATCAGGGCGGAGCTGCCAAGGCTGCTTATGGCTTCAGGACTACCTTGATACAACCGTCCTTCTTATCATTGAACATGCTGTAAGCATCCTCAGCCTCATCCAGCGAGAGCCGATGCGTGATAATGTCGGTGGGATCGAGCTTGCCGGATACGATTTGCCGGTAAAGCTCAGGGATGAGATGAATAATAGGCGCCTGTCCAGTCCGGATATTAACATTACGCTCAAATAAATCTCCGAACGGGAACATATTGTATTTCAACCCGTAGACACCGGTTACCTGGATGGTCCCGCCTTTACGCACGACCTGCGCTGCTGTATTAAAGGCTTGAAGAGATCCGCCTTGCAGCATCAATGCGGTCTCCACCTTCTCGGCCACGGATTTCTTGGCATCCAGCCCGACACAGTCAATGACTACGTCGGCACCGCCGCGGGTGATCTCCTTCAGATGCGCTTCAAAATCATCAAATTCCTCAAAATTTAAAATTTCCGCCTTGTTTGTAGCTTTCGCGTGAGCAAGCCGATAATCCAGATGGTCTACGGCAATCACTCGCTTCGCGCCTTTCTGCCAGGCGAATTTCTGCACCATCAGGCCGACGGGGCCGCAGCCCAAAATAATGACCGTATCTCCGGGCTTTACTCCTCCATTTATAACGCTCCAATAGGCAGTCGGAATAACGTCGGAGAGGAACAGCAGCTTCTCATCCTCGATCTCCGCCTGTTCAGGAACTACAAAGGGAACGAAATTGCCGAACGGAACTCTAAGCAGCTCGGCCTGTCCTCCGGCATAATCACCATACCTCGTTGAATACCCGAAGTAGCCCCCTGTATCCCGTTCAGGGTTGGCCTGGTCGCACTGGCTTTCCAGTTGGTTTTTGCAGAAGAAGCACTCCCCGCACGCCACGTTGAACGGAATGATGACGCGGTCTCCCTTCTTGATTCCCTCTACGGCGGGACCGACATCAGTCACAATTCCCATCGGCTCGTGACCGATCACATAATCATCGTACATACCGGGAACTTCCCCATTATAAATGTGCAGATCGGATCCGCAAATCGCCGTTGAAGTCACCCGAATGAGAATATCATCCTTTTTCTCCAGCTTGGCATCCGGTACCTCCTTCACCCGAACAGCTCTCTTTCCTTGATAGGTTAACGCCTTCATCCAATGTGCTCCCTTCGTCTTTATGGCTTCTTTATCAGGCTTTCCTATTTAACATGAATTACACGGAATCTTTATACGTTGAGCTACTGATTGTACGCGGGCATTATGTTTCTTCAACGCAGCCACTTCAACTCAACCTATATAGAAATACAAGAACAAAAAAGCACCTTGTCCCCTAGAAAGGAGACAAAGTGCTTTTGGCTGGAAATGACATGACTATTCGTATACCGTCATTCCCCGAACTTGCTTGGCCAATTCGATGTATGGCCCTTCGGCAAGATTGTTAAAGGCAAGATGCGTTGCTCGCAAGCTCAACAATCGATCCCCGGGCTGAACGCCGAATTGCTCCCAGGTAGGCAGTGGCAGACGGATGTAATGATCTGAGGCCAGATGCGTCCAGCAAAACACACGCTCTTTAAAACTGGTGATATGGCCGGGAGGCACCTGGAAATTCTGAATTTCCGGAACGGCTGCAAAAACCTTCGCGAGGGGAGAATTATCAATCAGTTCCTTGCATACAACGCTAAACCCTTTTGCCGTATTGCGCCCGGACATCAGAATCACATTGGAATTCGTTCGAATTCCGTATTCCTGCAGGGCCTGATCCGGCAGGTAAAACGATCCGTCGGGCAGTATTTTACTCCAAGCGTAAAAATACTTTCCGTTTTTGGCGGTGACTGCCATTTCCTATCATCCCCCGAGCATTTTTGATTAACCAATTTATTAGATTAATCATCTCGCAAGGAGTGGAACTGGTGATATGATTTTCCTCACCCAAAAAGAGGTTGCGGAAAAGTTTTAGGACTATAGGCTGAGCTCTTCTGTTTTCGAATCCATATAAATCCGGTAGATTTTCACGATCACAATTTTTGCGACCATATAGGTCGGAATCGCCAGGATCATGCCGAGAATCCCTGCAAAATCACCTGCAATCAAGAGCAGAATGATCGTAGTCAGAGGATGAATATTAATTGTCTTTCCATAAATGTAAGGCGAAACTAGATTGCCTTCGATCTGCTGGGCTGCTACGACAATGATAATCACCCCGATCACCATGGTCGGTGATACCGTAAAGGCCACGATAACGCAAGGGATTGCTCCCAGCAAAGCCCCGAAATAAGGAATGAAGCTGAATAAGGCTCCCACGATAGCAAGCAGAAGCGGATACGGAAGTCCGATGATCCAAAATCCGACAAAGCTCATGATGGCGAGCACGATGGCGCTGATCATTCTCCCTGCGATAAATCCCTTTAGCATGCCGTCAATTTCGCTAAGCACGGATTGAGCTTCACTGCGGTATGTCTTGGGAACCGTCCGCAACAGCGCCGGTCTGACGCGTTGGTCTTCCTTCAGCATGTAATAAAGCATGATCGGTACCGTACCCACCACAATGAAGAAATCATTCAGGAAGGTGACCACATGAGATACATATCCGCTTGCTTCCTTTAGGCCTTGATTGACGTACTCGGTTACCTTTTCCATCAACTGCGTGTTCTCGGTTTGCAGCATGGACATCAATCGATTGTCCCGAATCGCATTGAACTGCGCTTCCAGGCTCGTGACCAGCTTCGGAATATTGTTGCCAAAGTCGATGATCTGCTTCTGGAGAGGCGGCCAGACCAGAATCAGGAACAACGCGACCAAGCCGGCAAACAGAAGATAAATCAGCAGGATCGACAGCATCCGATTCAGCTTTCTAGCCTCAAGGAACTGAACGATCGGCCTTAGCAAATAGTATAGAAATCCTGAGATCGTGAATGGCACAATCAGAATTTGTACCAGTGTCTCCAGCGGATTGAAAATGAATTTCACTTTGTGAATCAAATAAATGATGGTGAGAATCATTATGGTGCCAAGGGCTCTTCTGTAAAAAGGCTTATCCATCATAGGCAGCCTCCCCCTTCACAATTTCCTATGTATTGTCCCGCTACGCTCCGAGCGCGGCCTGGGCTGCATCCAGCAGCGCATCAAACCAGTCATCATCCTCTTCGAGTGCGGCATCGACCTCCATAAATTGCGCCTCTAATCCGGATTCATGGGCATAATGAAGGCTGTAGTCCCACTCCTTCCCCCTCTTGCTGAAGAAGGTGATCTCGTAGGCCGCTTTGTGTCCTTCAACCTCAAAGACGGTTTTACCCAAAAATGCTCCTTCGGAATCTTTATGCATGGAGGCTTCCACAATATTAAATTTCATCGGCGCAAACTCCCTTTCTGCGGTTTTGTAGGAAATTGATTTCTTCTACAGTCAAGTTCCACTATAATGGGTGATATTATCGTATCATTTTTTGCGTATATAGCAACAACATGTATGAGGTGAATCTTCTTTGGCTAAAACCATCCCAAAGTCCGGTGCGCTGACTCCGGCGAAAGTATTATCTTACGGCTTCGGCATCATCATTATTCTGGGCACCTTCTTGCTGTCGCTCGGCCCCGCGTCTGCTGACGGCAAGCCGATGGGCTTGATCGATGCCCTGTTTATGGCTACCTCCGCGACCTGTGTCACAGGTCTTGCTGTCGTGGACACCGGCACTCATTTTTCCCTCTTCGGGCAGGTTGTACTGCTGCTCCTGGTCCAAATCGGCGGGCTGGGCTTCATGGTCATCGGTACCTTGATCGCGCTCGCCTTCAACCGCCGCATCTCGCTCCGGGACCGGCTGGTGCTGCAGGAGGCAATGAACCATAACTCAATGGAGAATCTCATGACCCTGCTTCGCCGGGTGATTCAGTATTCGCTTGTTATCGAGGTCATCGGAGCCCTTCTGCTCGCTGCTCGCTGGGCGGTCGATATGCCGCTTGGACAGGCACTCTATTTCGGGTTGTTCCACAGCATTTCTATCTTTAATAATGCGGGCTTCGATCTGTTCGGCTCAGTCCACGGGAAATTCAGCGGCCTGGCTGAATATGCAGGCGATCCCTATGTCAATATCGTTGTCATGGTGCTGATCTTTCTCGGCGGGATTGGCTTTATTGTGATTTCAGACCTGCTGCACTATCGCCATACCCGAAAGCTGACCTTGCACTCCAAGGTCGTCCTTAGCATGTCCGGCATTCTGGTTGTTGCAGGCGCTTTGCTGATCCTGTTGCTGGAAATGAGTAATCCGGCTACCCTGCAATCCGAAAGCTTCGGCGACAAGCTCATGAGCTCGTTCTTCCATTCCATCAGCTCCAGATCCGGAGGGGTCACAACTTTGAGCGTTGCGGAAATGGAGTATTCAACCCAATTCTTGCTGATTATCTTAATGTTTATCGGCGCAGCGCCCGGATCAACCGGGGGCGGGATCAAGATTACGGTTTTCGCAGTGCTGCTCGGGGCCATGTACGCTATGCTGCGAGGGCGTGAGGATATTGTATTTTTCCGGAGAAGACTGTCCAAGGAATCCATCATGCGGGCCATTACCCAGACCTGGCTGGCCTTGATCCTTGTTGTCTTAACGGGAATGGTCCTCTCTACACTGGAGGATCGCGAATTCTTGCCGCTGCTGTTCGAGACGACGTCAGCCTTCGCGACCGCCGGAATGAGTCTGGACTTGACCCCGCGTCTAACGGATATCAGCAAGGTGATCCTTTGCATCGTTATGTTTCTAGGCCGTATCGGACCTGTTACACTGGCATATGCGATCACGCCAAAATCCGAAAAGGAGCTGTACAGGTATCCGGAGGGGAAAATAACCATCGGTTAATTGGAACAAGCTTCTGAATCGTAGTATGATAGTAAGAAACTATTCCATTAGTTGTGGAGGAGACGAACCCATGTCCAATTTTCAAGACAAGCTGCAAAAATACGCCGATCTGGCAGTCCGAATCGGTGTAAATGTCCAACCCGGTCAAAATCTGATCGTGGTTGCAACAGTTGATTCAGCCGAGCTGGTGCGCCTGATCGTGAAGCAAGCGTATGAAGCCGGAGCAAGATCCGTTAAGGTGAACTGGACGGATGATACCGTAACGCGTCTCCGTTATGAGAAGGCTGCTGATGAGTCTTTCCTTGATGATCCGAAATGGTACGCAGGCGAAATGCTTGAATATGTTGAGAATGGCGCTGCCGTACTTCATGTCATCTCTTCCGACCCGGATTTGTTGACAGGTATTGATCCGCAGCGGATTACGAATCACCAGAAGACCTACGGCAAGGCGATGAGCAAATACCGCGAGCTGCAAATGGCGGACAAATTCAGCTGGTCCATCGTGGCAGTACCTTCCAAGAGCTGGGCAGCCAAGGTGTTCCCTGAGCTTCCGGAGAATGAGCAAGTCAACGCCCTGTGGGAAGCGATCTTCAAGACCGTGCGTATCGATCAGCCTGATCCGGTTGCTGCCTGGAAAGAGCATATCGCCAACCTCACGCAAAAATCAGAATATCTCAATAGCAAAAAGTATAAGAAGCTTCATTACATAGCTCCGGGTACGGATCTTACGATCGAGCTTCCAAAAGGACATCTGTGGGTTGCTGCCGAAAGCCTGAACGCACAAGGCAACACCTTCCTGGCCAATCTTCCGACCGAGGAAGTGTTCACCGCTCCGCTGAAGACCGGTGTAAACGGAACTGTGTCCAGCACGAAGCCGCTTAGCTATAACGGCAATATTATCGACGAGTTCCAGCTGACCTTCAAGGACGGACGGATTGTTGACTATTCCGCCAAGGTAGGAGAAGCAACGCTGAAGCAGCTGGTTGAACTGGATGAAGGCTCCCATTATCTTGGCGAGGTTGCCCTGGTTCCTCATGGTTCGCCAATTTCCCAATCGGGCATTTTGTTCTATAATACCTTGTTTGATGAAAATGCCTCGAACCATCTGGCGATCGGAAATGCTTATGCCTTCAACCTGGAAGGCGGCAAATCGATGACCCGCGAGGAATTGAACGAGCATGGCCTGAACGCAAGCTTCGCGCATGAAGACTTTATGGTCGGCTCCGCGGAAATGGACATCTACGGCGTCACTGCTGACGGAACGGAAGAGCCTGTATTTGCTAAGGGAAATTGGGCGTTCTAACAGATTGTTCAGCCCGGTCCATATACGTTGAACCTCCATCACCCTGCCGGATGAATTCCGGCAGGGTGATTTGCTGCGTGCGTGAACGGGTAACATGTCTGCAAAGGAGGAATGAGCATGACTCATCTTAGCGATTCACAATTGCGCACGCTGGAGCATGCCCTGCTGGAGGAAGACCTCATTACTCCCCCGCCTGCCCGTCCGGATGAGATCGGCTGGCAGCATAGCGGACGATTTGACGATGCAGGCGCTTGGCGTACAGTGGAGCGCTTCGGCAATTCCGATTCACCTGCCATGGCGGCACGCCATAACACTGGAAATTATGAATCAATGCTGCCGGACGAAGAAGATCCGTCCTGATCATTAATGGCATGAACAAGAAAGGCTGCTTCGTTCCGCAATTCTGCGGACAAAGCAGCCTTCTATTTTCTTAGGCGCCAGCTTCCTCAATCGAAACGAATTGCCGTTTGAGCAGCTTGACGCGTGAGATTCGTTTATGATCAATTTCTTCTACACTGAACAGATGTCCTTCCGATTCCACGAATTGGCCGACAGTTGGAGGCAATACCTCGATTCGCGAATATAGCCAGCCGCCAATGGTATCGTAATCCTCACAATCCAGCTCGAAGCCGAAACGGTCATTGACCGATTCGATTAGCATCAGCCCGTCAATAGAAAATTCATCCTCGCTCACCTGCTCGATGCCAGGACGTTCTTCATCAAATTCATCCTGAATCTCTCCTACGATCTCTTCGACGATGTCCTCCAGGGTCACCATTCCCGAGGTGCCGCCATATTCATCGATCAGGATGGCAATCTGCGTCTTTCCACGCTGCATTCGCTTCATCAGTTCACTGATTTGAGTCGATTCTGGCACCGCCATGATCGGTCTGACCAGGTCACGGTAATCCTGTGTACTCGAGCGGATGAGATCCTTGATATGAATGAATCCGATAATATGATCCTTATCAACATCACACACGGGATATCTCGTGCGTGTCCCGTCCAGAGCGATCGTCAGGTTTTCTTCCAGTGAATTTTGCGTATAAAGACATATCATTTCCGTGCGGGGAATCATGATTTCTCTTGCGGTGGTAACTTTGAATTCAAAGATGTTGTCGACCAGTGACATTTCGGTACTGTCAATTAGTCCGCTCTCCGAGCTTTCCTTCATCATCACCCGGATTTCTTCCTCAGTATGCAGATGATTCTGTCCTTCCTGCGGTGTGATGCCCACCAACCGAAGCAGCCCGGAAGACAAGCGGTTCAATAGCCAAACGACGGGATACATGATCCGGTAAAATACAAGCATTGGTCTCGCCCACAACAAGGTTATTTTCTCGTATTTTCGGACGGCGAAAGACTTTGGAGCTAATTCTCCAAGCACGATATGTAGAACTGCGATCAGGATAAAGGATATAGCGAGTGAAGTTACATGGGCAGCACGGTCAGTCAATCCGGCAGCCTCAAACACCGGGTCCAGCAGCCCCGCTACCAATGGCTCTCCGAGCCATCCCAAACCAAGTGAGCAAAGCGTAATTCCCAGCTGACAGGCAGATAAGTATCCGTCCAGATGTTGAAGCAGATTTTTAGCAATGACGGCACTTTTGCGTCCTTCTTCGATTAAGGCATCCATTCGGCTGCTTCTGATCTTGACGATGGCGAACTCCGCAGAGACAAAGAAACCATTCAGCAGCACCAATAGCAGCATTAATCCTAATGAAAAAAGACTCGGTAAAGGGTCAGTCAATTTGTTTCCTATTCCCGCCGTAAATTCGGAGAATAGGAGCACCTCCTTCGCGGTATAGAGTGAACAGCACAGGCTCAGCTCCGTAATATGAATATTTATAATTAATTATATTATTATACACTACACAGTCAAACTTTGGTCTATGACAGATAGCCAGGCTTTCGGTCAAAAATAATCCGTTCGGAGGGCGAGTTAACTGGGCCAACATGTGAAGTGTGCCTACGATCGCTGTTGTTCGCGGATTACTCTGATTGTACTAAGTTCTGACAAGGGAAGAAATCCGCTCACAAAGGCGAACGCTGACGCTTCTTCAGCACACTTCACACTTATGCCCTTGCCACTTCGCCTTAGGAGTTTAACTATAATGCAGTTTGCACATGGCTGTGCCGCAAACTGCAGCAATGCAACATGCAGTGCTGCAAGATGCAATGCAATTTGCTGCTCTGCAATAAGCTTGCCGCCTGCGGTTACAAGGAGGTATTGCTCGCAAGCCTACCGCTATGTAGCTTGTATGGACACTTCGCGCAAGCCTTGGCAA
The DNA here is from genome assembly GCF_018333295.1 of Paenibacillus apis. NCBI lineage: Bacteria > Bacillati > Bacillota > Bacilli > Caryophanales > Paenibacillaceae > Paenibacillus > Paenibacillus apis. The sequence continues at coordinate 104,861 of NZ_BORS01000012.1, read as the reverse complement.
AGCTGCTTGCATAGCAACTCGCGCGATAGCTTTTCACACTGTATAATGACCGCGCGCTTGGGTTGCGCTTCGCTTCACATGTAGAACTCATGTGGCCGAACAAGCGCCGAAAGCAATTAAATTGTTGGAGTGGGAGTTCATGCGACGAATCAAGTGTCGAAAAGCAGTTATTGCTGGAGTTGGAGCTCATGCGGCACGCTTCAGTATAGCCTGCAATACATCAGCGTCATCTGGTTTGCTTATATGCCAGATGTGACGAGCTTGTATGTACATGCCGATGAATTCAAGTGCTCTGCCATCGCACAGAGAGCCTTGTATGAGCTACTATAGTGCATTCGGCACGATAAAGCCGAACTAAGAAGACTGCGTAATAAGGGTATAAGTGTGAAGGTTGCTGTAGAAACGGAGTGGTCGCCTTTGTGAGCAGATTTCTACCCTACTATTTCAATCAGAGAAATCCGCGAACAACAGCGATCGTAAGCACCCTTCACACGTTGCCCCAGGCACGCAAAATCAATCTTTAAACGGTTTTATCCTATACTGCCGAGCTCTCGCCGTCTATCCTATCTTGTCGTAGGAATGTTGCCAATGGTTCCCGGATATTGATAGACAAGCGGCTGGTCAAAGGTCGCAAAATTCAGATTCACCATCAACAGAATAGTCCGTACACCGGTTGTAGGATCGCTAATAATAATATGGTCTCTACCTGCCGCTTCAAGCACACCCTTGAATATTTTTGCATTCCATTCCGAATTGTTCTCGTAGGTCATATAAAATGTGCCGACTTTGCCCAAATTCAGCCTTAAAATATTCTCGATGTACGATTGTTCATAGGCAGGAATTTGTACCGGTACTACAGTTCCAGAAGACGTCATTGGACTCCCGCTTGGTACGCTAGGCGGCATGGTCTGGGTCTGCTGGGCGGCATAAGGCATAGGTCCGTTCATCATCGGGTAGGGACGGAATCCCGCGCCTCCTTGTCCGAATGCCCCTTGCTGAAACGTTGAATTGAACATGTGGATAAATCCTCCTTCTATTTACTTGAATTAGTAGACCTGCGGACAATCCTCCGCAGTAGGAGCGAAGAAGCAGTGGGCTTTAAAGCGTCCGGTATTTTGCTGATTGTACCATGTAGACGGGCAGTCTCCTGCCGGTCTGAAGAACCATAAGGCATTAGAAGCCGGGCGGATCTTTTCTCCGTTAATAACTCTTCTGGCCAGAGCGATGTCGCGCTCCCTCGCGCCTTGATAAAAGTATCCCTTCTGGGTGGCTTCGAATCCGCCCGGTGATTGGAAGACCATATCTCTCATGCTACGGATGTCCCGGAAATCCAGGCAATTGCCCAGGATCCGGTTTACGCCGACATTACCGACCATCAGCATGCCCTCAAGCCCTTCTCCTTCCGCCTCGGCCCGGATCAATCGGGCTAACAGCTTAACATCTTCTGAGTTCGTTTGAATTACAGCCAAGTTTCTATTCCCTCCTTCCCTTCTTCTCCAGTGATGTATTTTATGTGCGATAGCCCAAGGAGGTGCATCTACAAAAAGTTATTTCAGGCTTGTCAAGGGGTAATCATTAAATAGATCGTGAATGCGATTGCAAATTTGAATATTTAGTGTCTATTTCTATGGACGCGCTTACATGAATAGCATATACTAAGATTGTTAAAGCTTGGTGTCCCTTTGCGTTCTTTACCATGTGCACGATCCAATTTGTTTTCAATAACCTTTTAGGAGGTTCTCACATGAAAATCGCAATTATTGGCGGCGGTCTGGCCGGGTTGACTGCAGCGGCATACTTATCCAAAAACCCGGAGACGGAAGGAACCGTATTTGAACGAAGTCCGCAGCTTGGCGGACGGGCATTTACTTATGAGAAATCCGGATTCACCTTGAACTTTGGCGCTCATGCTGTGTATGGGTTCGACAGACACACCTTGCAAATGATGGAACAGGAGCTTCAGCTTCACTTTGACAGCAAGCAGGTTGACAAGCGGAAGGTTGTCTATGCCAAGAATGGCGTGCTCACCCCTGCCCCGCTTGATTTCGTGAACATTATGAAGACCGATGTGCTTACGGTAAAAGAAAAACTGAGATTTGTTGCCGAGGTTGCGGCGGTAATCGGAAATGTGCATCATCTGAAAAACTATGCCACGCTCGGAGAATATCTCGATCAGGCACATTCCTCGGAAGATGTGAAGGAGCTTTGGGAGCATCTCGTCTGCTCCAACTTCTTCATTACTCCGGAGGATGCCCGCCAAGTTTCCGGCGAGGTCATCGCAGAATATTACCATAATTTATTTCTCTCCAATCGGCCGGTCAATTACATCATTGGCAGCTGGTCCACCATTACAAATCAATTGGCCGACAAGATTCGCAATAATCGCAGATGGGACATTGCGGTGAAGGAAGCTGTCGAAGCTATCGATTATGTAGATGGACAGTTCAGATTAAAGACCAAGACTCGGGAAGAGCTGATCTTTGATCAAGTTATTTTGGCAATGCCTATTCAACAAGCGGGGAAGCTGCTGGACTCTACGCCGTGGGCGGATAAGCTTGCCGCCTATAATGCCAACAGCTGTACAGAGGTTCTCGTATACGACGTCGGCTTCAATCATGTCGTGGCCCGCCCCTTCCACTATATCAGCGATATGGATCATAAAGTCTTTATCAGTGATGTATCGGCTACCGATCACACGGTGGCTCCAGCCGGCGGCCAACTGCTGCAGGGCATCGCTTATTTGAATGATACCTTTGAGGACGAAGAGCAAAAGAAGCGCTATCTGGATGAAAGACTGCAGCAGATGGAGGCGTTGTTCGATACGCATTACCCGGGCTGGCGGGAACAAGCTGAAGTGAAGAGAGTATCGAAGAAGGCCATGGTATCCAGCATTAAGAACATTCATTCCAATCAACTCCTTCCTGTACAGCTTCCCGGTACGCCGCTCTTCTTCTGCGGTGACGGCTGTGAAGGTAAGGGCGAGTTGGCCGAACGCTCCTTCTCAAGCGGGCGAGCGGCTGCGCAGCGGATCCTCGCCGAGAGATTACAGCTGCATGCGGTTGCTCAATAGAAAATGAATGCACACAAAAAGAGCTGTTCCCTCGGAACAGCTCTTGATTTTATCCTTAATAGTTAGTAATGCCTGTACTCCTGCATTCCAGTAGTCCGATAAGCCCTTCTCATTCGCTCAAATCCTAGGTATCGTGTTCCCTGGAACGTCAGCTTGCCCTCATCTCCCTCCGAGCACTGCCCATATTCCTCTCCGCTCACGATGAACTCCAGCCGGTCTCCGCTCTCCACTTCAAAGGTTATAAAGTATTTAGAATCCGTGCGGTTCACAGACAGATCAGAATCATGGCGATGCGACACCTCTGTACGCTTGCCTACAATGAGGGAATGGACACTGAGCATAGGCTTCCGGCTATTGGATACATGACGATGAATACCGCTGACTGTAGTAATAGCAAGAATCCCGATCAAGACGACGATGAAGATTGGAAAAGCAGAGTTCATTATATCGAACATTTCTACCCACGATTGCATGCTTCCCCTCCTTATCACGCAAGCCATATAAGTTGAACTACTGAAATTTATGTTCTGGGGGCAACGTGTGAAGTGTTCTTCCCACTTATGCCCTTTCTACGAGCTTTTATAGTCCAACTTATAGTGCTTTTCGGTATCCTCCCTTTTCATTCTCATATATATGCTCTTAGATCAAAAACTTGTATTCATGTCCCGGCTAAATTATTCAAGTCTTGTCCCGTTTTTTTGCAAAAAAATAACCCTCGCCAGGATGCGCGAAGGTTACGCTGGGTTCTCGTTCTTTTTATGCATAGTATAATTGCAACAATTCTCTGGTCTCTTCAGCATTCTCTTCCGGCGCAGCACATAGTCCTTGCTCTGCCCAACAAGCCCGGCAAGTCTCTTCAGTCGTGCACAGGTGAGCATCCTCGCAAGTGTAGCAGAATTGCAGGTAGTTGCGGGTAACATTTTCTTGGTTGACTGTTTTCATCATGACTCACTCCTAAAGGTTTTGTATGTGATCGAACTTGCATTTCTCTCATTTCTTCTTACAAGTTAAATATATCACAAAGTATTTGGAGTGCACGTGATAAATTTCACAAAATGATGAACTTCATGAAAAAAGTCACATTGTATTTTTATTTTAAAGCACCTGCCAGCTGGCTCCTCCATCCATGGTCTGCATAAGCAACGAACGATTATTATCGCTTTGTCCCACTAGCAGCCAGCCCAATTGAGAATTGAAAAACTGTACCTTAAGAACATTAGGATACTCAAGAACAATTTCGGAAAGCTTGGCACTCTGAGGCAGCAGTAACCAATTTTCTCCGAGATCGGTTGTATGGTAGACCATGGATCCGTGGAGCGACCACCCTTCTCTTCGATTTAGGAAGGTCGTTGCCAAGTGTGATGAATCATCTTGCTGCCAAGGCACGGAGAAAGGCACGAAGCTCCATGAAGCTCCTCCATCCTCGGTGAAGTATCCCTGATATTTAATCGCATCCTCTTTGACACAACCAAAAGGAACCCATCCATACCGTGTATTGCCGCGGAAAAACTCCGGGGCATCCACGCTAAAGCGCGAACAGGACGCAAACTTCGAATGATCAAACCATCCCTCCACTTTACTCCAGTTCACACCGCCGTTTGTCGTTCTGTAAAGAGATGGCTGACCGGCTTCCAGCACACTTACAAATCCGTGGTTCTTGTCTGTAAAGCTCATTCCGGAAATAACACCTATTTTGGGCAGCTTGTTGAGCCGCGCCGATGCATCTGCAGCAATGATCGGCGTACTCATGATCTTTTTCCAGGTTGCGCCGCTGTCTTTGGTTAAATAGACAGCCTTTGCCTCGCTGCTGGATCTATAATCGCCCTCGGTAACAATCCAGCCTTGCTCTGCATCGAGAAAGAAGACAGCCACAACCCGGGCTACATCCGGCAAAGAAGCCATTTTCCAGACTAGACCGCCATTATTTGTCCGCAGAATAATAGCCTCACCGGAGTTGATCGTATTCCGAATGATCCATCCTGTGTCCTTGTTTAAGAAGAAGAAATCCTTCCCAAATTCAGGGCTACTGGAAAATAAGATTGAAGAGGACGGAGAAATGTTGGTCCAGGTTGCGCCATTGTCCTCAGTGCGGTATAGACGGAGCTCATTTCGAGTAGCCCCCCATGCCAGCCCGGTCGTCGAGCTTAGCAGATGAAAATCTGTAAGCCGGGTCTGGATTTGATACTTCTTGCCATCTGAGAGTTGTTCCGTTTGCATATTTGAATCGATAGATTCAGGATTAACGATCGTGAGCGTCTGCCCCTCTTCCTGAGTATCCTCAATAGAGACAGGGCTGTTCGCAGGAAGTGACGGGTTCGCCGAGCAAGCCGCAAGCAGCGTCGCCATAATCAACAAGGCGCTGATGAAGCGTAGACAGCTGTTCATTACGAAATACCTCATTTCCAGTCGGTCAGACTTAGTAGAATCCGTTGCAATCTATTATACCATCCGGGTCACAAACGATCATCCTTGGCAAAATTTACAGGGAAGTGCAGCTCTGGCTTATAGACAGCAAAGGAATATCCCTTTTTCTGCAGATAATCAATGATGTCAGGAAGGGCCTTTATGGTCTGCGGCTTCTCATGCATTAATATAACTTCGGTATCCCTGCGAACCTGGCGTTTCACTTCCTGAATGATTTTATCCGGCTTGTCCGTATAGCTCCAGTCTTTGGAATCCACGGTCCAATCCCACATTTTGAAGTTGGCTTCTGCCAGACGGTCACGAATATCCGCGTTCACTCCCGGCTTGCTCCCATAGGGAGCCCGAATCAACCAAGGTGTCGTTCCTGTAAGCTCATTCACCAGTGCCTGCTCCTGTTGATATTCCTTCAAGAACGGCTCCGCCTTTCCACTGTCATAAAGCTTCTTCTTGTTGTGGCTCATACTATGAAGTCCGACGTAATTCCCCAACTCGATCGTCCGTTTCACGGTCTCCTCATGATCCTTCAATTGACTGCCAATCATGAAAAAAGTAGCATGGATTCCCCGCTTCTGCAGCAGATCCACTATCGTATCGGTATATTTACTCGGTCCGTCGTCAAAGGTTAGATAAACCACCTTCTGCTCAGAAACAGCCGATCGGGTGTTTGTATTCTCTGACGAAGCCGGGCTCTTATCTGGGTTTGCAATACTCTTATCCTCGGAGCCGGGTTTAAAGGCTGAATCTTCAGCTAAAATAGCCTCTTCAGCAGAGCTTTCCCGGGGCTCAGATGTTGTGCTTTGGGGTACAGTGACCGGTGAAGCTGCTGCGGGAGGAGTCTGCATTTTTCCCCCTACAGCCGACTTCGATCCATGGATAATTTGATTGGTGGCATAGGCAGACATAACGATCGATATAGACGATAGAATGAGAGCGACAGTGACTAGCGCTTTCATCGTTTTGCCTGATTTGTGCTGTGAACGTGATGTGGTGCGGCTTTCGGAAGTAGGATGGTTTGTCATAGCTATATCAAGATCCTCTCTCTATCTGATGATATAACTAGAATAATATAAAACAGCCCGCTTCGTCCTTACAGAATAGTTACATCTATGGTTACAAAGTTATTACTTCACTGAATAAAACATAAGATATATTATGTTAACTATAAATAATGATTACATGAATTGACTTACTTTCTTGTATTCAAAATTTTGCCTATTAACTTCTGTTTCATGTACAATAATCAGAGTAAATAAGTACATAACCGCTCAGGATGCTGAACAACCTAAGAGTGGTTGAATCCAGATGTAGGGAGATGATCTGATGAATACGCAATTACGTTCCAGCAGAGTAGTTATTATCGGAACCGGAGCTGTCGGGACGACCACGGCATACACCCTGTTTCTCCGGGAACGTGTATCCGAGCTGGTTCTGATCGATGCGAATAAAGACAAGGCCTTGGGCGAAGCTCTGGATATGAATCATGGACTTCCTTTTACAGGGGGCGTGAAGATTTGGGCGGGGGATTACAGTGATTGCAAGGATGCGGATGTTATTGTGATTGCCGCCGGTGCTTCACAAAAGCCGGGCGAGACTCGCATCGATCTGCTGAAGCGGAACGCTGGAATCTTCGACAGCATTATCAAAAATATCGTGCAATACAATGATCACGGGATTATTCTGGTGGCGACCAATCCGGTGGATATTTTGAGCTATGTGTCCCTGCGCAAGAGCGGCTTCCCCTCCAACCGGGTCATCGGTTCGGGGACCCTGCTGGACAGTGCGCGATTCCGTTATTTGATCGGTCAAAATAAAGGGATTAATCCTCGCAGCATTCATGCGCATATCGTAGGTGAGCATGGAGATTCGGAGCTGCCTCTATGGAGCCTCGCTAACGTCGCCGGAATCAGTCTGGAATTCTCCGAACAGGACCGCGAGGAAATCTTCAACAATACAAAAAATGCTGCCTATGAAATCATCAATGCAAAGGGAGCAACTTCTTATGCCATCGCGTTGGCACTTGACCGGATTATTACCTCCATCCTGCAGGACGAAGGCTCTGTCCTGAATGTCTCTACCCTGCTAACCGATTACAACGGCGTATCGGATGTCTATCTAGGCGTTCCATGCATCGTTGATGGTTCCGGGGTTAGACAAGTACTCAACCTCGAACTGGGTGATCAGGAGCTTGCGCAATTCCAGGCCTCAGCCAATAAGCTCAAAGATGAAATCAGTAAGCTGGATTTGTAAAAGATTGGCGACAAACACTGCTTCCTTGGGAAGAAAGACTTGTCGCCTTTCTTCTTGATAATTAATTAATTCAATTAACTTCTTTATTTATCTGATTAATTCTTGTGAATAATGCTGATCTTAGGTTATGTCTTATTCATTTCCTTCCCTTAGTTTACATAACATTTCATATGTTTCTTATCTGATTACTAATTTAGCTCCAGCTCCTTCTTTTTACGAATAGAAGAATGATATAATTACGAGTACAGAATGGCATTGAGGTGACTGAGCTAGATCCGTTGAAATAAGAATCCTGTTCTGAATTTTTCATATGTTGAAATTTTCATTTTTTGCGCTTGAAATTACCTTGCTAAATCAGGAGGCTGCATAGCATTATGAGTATTCAAAAGACGATTGACCGTAAAAAGCTGGATGAGCGGGTTGTACGAATGCCCGGCTATGTTCAGCAATTTATAGATTACAAACTGCCAGACCTTTCCCCCTCGACCCTGCTTGAATATGTGCGGGATTACGAGCAATTCTTCGGCTGGCTAATCGCCGAGGGCTTGACGAGCGCTGCTGTGATCGGAGATATTACACTTTATGATCTCGAAGTGCTTCATATGGAGAGCATCGTAGCTTACCGCTTGCATCTAACCACACGGACAGAAGGAACCAATTCAAAAGTCACGGTATCCCGCAAAATGTCCTCCCTTCGCTCGCTGTTTCATTATTTGAGCCAGATTGCCGAAGACGAGAACTTCTACCCGTTGCTAAAGCGGAACATTATGGCCAAGGTGGAAATCAAACGGATCCATAAGCCGAAGGATACGGCGGCAAAGCTTAAAGGAAAAATACTCGAGGAAGAAGAAATTACGGAATTTATTACCTACATTGCAGAAGGGTATCGCGAGGATATTCAGAATAATAAACAGGCACTTCATGCTTTTGAGCTTAATCGGGAGCGCGATGCCTGCATTGCAAGCCTTATTCTGAATTCCGGGCTCCGGGTATCTGAGATCGTCAATTTAAATGTGAATGATCTGGATTTGGCGAATAAGCTGCTCTACGTGTTCCGCAAGGGACATAATGATGAGACCTTCAAGACGCCGGTCTATTTCCGGGAGCAATCCAAGGACGATTTGACTCATTATCTTGCCCTGCGCCACACACGCTACAAGACCCCGAAGCGGGAGAAAGCCCTGTTTGTAACCATTCCGAACGGAAGCAAGGAAGGCAAGCGCATGACCAAGCGGGCCATTCAGGCGATGATCATCAAATACGCCAAACGCTTCGGTAAGCCCTATCTTACCGTGCATAAGCTGCGCCATTCCTTTGCCACGGACTATTATCTGCAAAATGATATCTACAAGACAAAGGAACAGCTAGGACATGCATCTACCGAGACGACCGAGGTCTATGCCCATCTGACCGATAAGACCATGTCCGAAGCGATTGAACGTCGGAATTGACAATACTGTATGTTCCAGACGCGGCCCAGTGAGCAATTGCAGGAGAACAGCTAAACATAAGAGGCGAGTTAGATGAGGCAACGTGTGAGTGTACTTTCGGTTCACGAATTTCTTTAAATGGACTAAGTTCTATCAAAGGAGCATTCCGCGAGCAAAGGCGAACGCTGACGCTCTATGCTTCCGAAGCGGAGCTGTCCCGAAAGGTCGTCAAATCAATGTCCAGCATTGCCGGACATTTGTACGAAATATCAGCCACCCCCGCTCGGTGGACGGCTCCATGCCGGAGTTTTGTACGAAAAGTCGCACAACATCCCTCCCGCACCGCCTGAATCCCGGATTTTTGAGCGAAATATCGTATAAAATCGCCCGTGAAGCGAGGGGACGAGGGTAATTTGTATGAAAAATCGTTCAAACTCTTCCAGTCGATGGCATCAAGGAGCAGTTAAATACGAAAATTCGTACAAAAGGCATTCGCGTCGCGGCCACTTCCTAACAAACACAAAAAGCCGGATGGGAAATATCAACTTTTCCTTCCGGCTTTTTGTGTTCAGGGACTTTTGGGACAGCCCCTTTACCTTCACACTTATGCCCTGGCTACTTCGCCCTTTCGGTTCAGCTACAATCAATGTAGTTGCGTATAGCTGCGCCATAAGCTGCACTGCAATCATCTTGCCGTCTGCGGCACCATGCAAGCAGGATGCTCATCGCCATGTCCGGTATTACGCTCCAACACCATGATGCTCCGGCCTTGCCTTGTACCGGACGTACCTGTCAGATCGGGCTCCGGCCTTACACCGATATTCGCTTCTCCAACTGGCATTCCAGACTCGCTCTGAACTTCGCTTGTCCAATCACCATTCCAGTCTCTTACTCTGCACTTCACTTGCCTTACTCGCTCAACCTGGTTCCGGTCACGCTCCAGTGAAATTTCTTACCTTAAATTGTTTATTCGGCACTCGAACCTACCTTTAGTGAAAAAACTTACCTTAAATCTCCAGTAACTAGCCAAACCCGCATTTCAGCCAACTTTAAGTGCAAAAATTTCACTATATCCGCCTTACTGCCAGTTTTTCTGAATTTAAAGTAACTTTTTTCACTAAATGGTGTGAATCCGTATTTGGAGTGCGTGATGCCTACTTGCTCAAGCATTTTGCAGAATGCGCTAGTATAATCTCTACTCTATGGGTATAGTTGCAATTCAGCCCTCCCCGATGGAGGTTCAGTGCTGCATAGATACGCACGATCTCTCCATCAGGCAGCTCATATGCCGGATCACGAAGTTGTATGTACATCCCAACGGATTCAATGCTTCGGAAGCCTAAAGGGCCGCGTGTGTAACTTTATTAGTGCACCTGCATCAATAAAGCTGAGCTAAGAGCCTGCGTAATAAGGGCATAAGTGTGAAGTGTGTTGAAGTAAAAGCTTTCTGAAAGAAAGCTACTTCGGGAGCATATGCTCAGAGTGTTCGCCTTTGTGAGCGGATTTCTCATCTACTATTTCAATCATAGAAATCCGCGAACAACAGCGATCGTAAGCACACTTCACACGTTGCCCCCTGCTTACGCAGGTCTTTATACTGCTGTGCATTTGCAGGAAACTGTGGCAAGTGGAGCGTTGGATTATCCCGCGACTCCCGGCAGCAGCAGAACCTTAATCAGCTCCCCGGCTTGAACCCCTTCGGTTGTCGGCGGAATCACGAGCAAGGCATTGCTATCCTTGATCGTAATCATCACACTGGATTCATCAAGCGCAGCCGGGTAAGCCCGCAGCCGGGCTCCTTCCACAGCGATGCGTCCCCGAACAAACCGCGTGTAGGCATTGATCTTGGGATAATCGGCCGCCAGTGTCGCCTCCACCTCTTTCAGGAAGGGGTGCTCTATCCCCATCATACGGCCAATAGCAGGTCTGACGAACAACTCGAAGCCGACAAAGCAGGCTCCGGGATTGCCTGATAAGGCAAACAGGAGCTTCCCCTGCCTGACCGCGGCTGTCGTTACACTGCCCGGACGCATCATCACCTTGTTGAACAGCATTTCCATCTCATCGCCCAGCACAAGATCGGCCATAATATCGAAGTCACCGACCGAGACGCCGCCTGTGGAGATGACGAGATCGTATTCCTCGATCGCTTCCAGCACTCTGCTTCTCGCCGTGGAAAGATCGTCCGCAATCGCGTTCAGAACAATCGGCTCAGCTCCTGCGTCTTTAATCTGACTTTCAAGCATGTAGGTGTTGCTGTTGCGGATCCGGCCATCCTGCAGCGGTTCATCAACTGCAAGCAGCTCTGAGCCGGTCGCCATTACGGCTACGCGCGGCTTGCGGATCACGGCGACCTCAGAGATTCCGAACGTAGCCAGCACCGAAATTTCCCCTGCCGAAATGACCTGACCAGCCTCCAGAATCACATCACCTTCGGCAAGCTCCAATCCCACCGGCGTAATATTCGCTCCGGAAGCGATCTCACGCTTCAGCTTCACATAGTACCCGGACTCTCCGTCGGTGGCCTCTGTCATTTCAAACATGACTACCGCATCCGCTTCATCCGGTACCTTGGCTCCTGTCATGATTCTTGCAGCAGTTCCGGGAACAAGGGCCACCGAGGGCAGACTGCCGCAAGGGATCTCATCTATCACCTCGAGATGAACCGGAGTTTGTGCCGAGCAGCCTGCTGTATCGCTGCTAATAATGGCATATCCATCCATGCCCGAGCGGCGGAAATGCGGATACGGATGCGGAGCCTTGACCGTTTCGGCCAGCACCCGGCCTTTAGCCTCGGAAAGACTGACGAATTCACTGGTTAATTTTCCGCAGAAGGAAATGACTTTCTCTTGGGCTGCAGCCACCGGCAAGGCCCTCCGCGACATTTTATCCTGTTGATTTTCACCCATGTTGTTCATCTCCGTTTCTTCTCTCTGCCTGCAGCAAATATTGCTCCATTAACTGTTCCGTACGCTTACTGATCTGATCAATTTCAAGCTTGGTCAGATTATCATAGTGAATCCCCATAACAAGGGTAACCGTGCAGTGAAGCTGAGCGGCTGCCCGCTGCGCCAGCTTCACGGTAAGCACATGCTCCTTGTGGCCAGGAACAGCAGCGGTCTGCACGTCCACCCTGCCGTCCGTCCAATAAGCGGTTGAGGCCGCCCCGATATGGACTTCCCCGCCGGTGATCGTCACTAGCAGGTCTCGTCCGAGCGAAGCGGCCTCAAGCTTGATATCTGAAAATGGATCCATCCGCACTACCCCCTGTCAACAACCAATCTGCCTCTCATTTTAAAGGATACCGCGGATTTCGTCCAACGACCGGATGCCCTGGTCCTGCATAAAACGTTCCACACCGTCGACCAGGTCAATTCCGGCTCTAATATTAATAAAGTTATAAGTCCCTACTTGAATCACCGCGGCTCCAGCCATAATGAACTCAATGATATCCTCCGCACTGCTGATCCCGCCCATTCCCATGACAGGAATCTCTACCGCCTTGCACACCTGATGGACCATGCGGAGCGCGATCGGTTTGATCGCCGGTCCGGACAGCCCGGCATACAGATTGTTAAAAACGCTGCGGCGCTTGTAAATATCTATCTTCATGGCGGAAAAGGTATTCACCAGGGATATGCCATCCGCTCCCTCTTTTTCGCACATCTCAGCCATGGAGACCAGATCCTCGGCATTCGGAGAGAGCTTAATGATTAGCGGCAGTGTTGTGACCGCACGAATCTCCCGCACCACCTCTCGGGCAACCTCTGTCTTGATGCCGTACGCCATTCCGCCTGCCTTTACATTCGGACAAGAGATGTTCAGCTCGATCATATCTACTGCAGGCCGTCCTGACAGCTGCCGGGCAATTGCATCCTCTTCAATCAACCGGGCTCCTTCAGTGTAATCCTGTAGCGTGTTCCCGCCCAGATTCACGATCCGGGCCAGGTCAAGCGTCTCCCATCGCGGGCATTCCTCCTGGAGAAACGCAGCGACACCCGGATTCTCCAATCCCACACTATTCAGCATGCCGGAAGGCGTCTCGTAGACGCGAAGGCCTGAGTTCCCTTCCTTGGGATGAAGGGTCAGTCCTTTTCCAGAAATACCGCCAAGCCGGTTCAGATCATAGTACGCCCCGTACTCCTTACCGAATCCAAAGATTCCTGAGGCCATAACGACCGGGTTTTTGAAGGTTACCCCTGCCAACGTGTATGATGTGTTGATCATTCAAAAACAACCTCCTCCGCACGGAATACAGGTCCGTCTGCGCAAGCCTTTTTGCGTTTTTCCTTGCACTTGACGCTGCATACGAGGCAGGCTCCGATCCCGCAAGCCATTCGATTTTCAAGGGATACGTACACATCCGCCGCTGTGCCTGAATCCGCCTGCTTCTGCTGCACAGCCTCAAGCATCTTGTGAGGACCGCAAGTATAGATCGTATCGTATCGGTTAAAGTCGATCTGGTTCAAAATAATCCCGCCAACATTCGTAATGACCTCACCTGACGTTAATGCCTTAAATTCGTCCACCAAATACGCCTCGCGGCTGAAGCCGAGATATACGTCGGCATCCGGCACCTGTTTCAGCGCATAATAAAACGGGGCAATCCCGATTCCCCCGCCAACAAAAGCTGTCCGTCCCGCAGGCTTCGAAAATCCATTCCCGAGCGGTCCTTCCAGCGTGATCTCGTCCCCTGCCTGCAGCTTCGAGAAGATCGCCGTTCCTTCTCCTGCAACCAGGTACAGAAATTCAATATAGTGATCCTCCACATTAAATACGCTAAGCGGTCTGGATAGCAGCGGATACATCTCCCACGCCCTTAACATATAGAACTGTCCCATCCGTGCGGCATAGGAGCCTTCTACGGCAAGACGGTATACACCTTCTGCAATCTGCTCATTATAGATGACTGCCGGCAATGCCCTCTCCCCTCTCTATACATGATGATGCTGAAAATACACTTCTCTATAAGATGCAATTTTTCTAACTGTCAAGTCTGTGATATTTGTCACACCGCAATCAAAATGCTTGTCTTTCGCATACATCTGGCGCATTCAGGACATACCAAGGCATAATGTATGCTTCTGTGAAGGAGGGGTGATGATGCGATCCGGATGGATTAGAATACGGAAGTTTAAGCTATTGATTATTTGTGCGGTATGCATAGGGCTTTCTATGGAGCCTTCCGCAACGCTGGCAGAGCATCAAATGAAACAGCAGCAGCACAGTTCGACAATTCAGAGTCAGGAGTCAACCGCTTGCCAGGTGCAAACCGCAATCAGACAAGATCGCCCAAAATCATTAAGCGAGCTGCGCCGCAGCTATTCGGAAACCTTCAAGTTTAAAGGCCCTGAGGTTAAGCAAGTGGCCCTCACCTTTGATGATGTGCCTGATCCCCGGTTTACCCCGCAAATCCTGGAGGCGCTTAGCAAGCAGGGCGTGCGCGCGACCTTTTTCGTCGTCGGTCACCGGGTAAAGAAGCATCCGGACCTGCTGCGAAGAATTCACCTTGAGGGACATGTGATCGGCAACCATTCCTACAGCCATCCTCAGTTCAGCAACAAGTCCGTTATCCAGTTCCAGAAGGAAATTCAGCGTACAGAGGATATCATTGCTGAACTTATTGGCTACCGTCCACGGCTGATCCGTCCGCCCTATGGCGAAATCACCGAGAATCAAGTCCGTTGGGCCAAGCAGCATGGCTACAAGCTCGTGAACTGGAATGTAGACTCTCTGGATTGGAAAGGACTTAATAAAGAAAAGGTAAAACAAAACGTGTTGAATGCTGCCGGACCCGGTTCAATTATCCTGATGCACGGCGGCGGCGGAACCGGATCTAATCTGGCCGGCTCCATTGAAGCGCTGCCTGATATTATTCATGAGCTTCAAGCCAAGGGCTATCAATTTGTCACCCTTCCAGAGTTGCTTGATGTATCCCAATCAAAATAAAAGCTGCTTCGGCCAGTCATGCGACAGCCGGAGCAGCTTTTATCTTCATTATTCAAGAATATAGAGCGTAATGTCCTGGAAGCCAAATTGCTTTACGGACTGCTGGCTGCCTGGAATAAAGATATCGATCCGGTTGCCCTTGATGGCACCGCCCTGATCGGATGCTGTAGCGATAAATGCGGCCTTGGGCAGATTAGCGTGACTGTGACCCGTAACCAATACCTTAGTTCCCATCGGAATGACCTTCGGATCAACCGCTATCGTTCCAAGCTCGAGCGGATTTCCAAAATAGTCTACGGCTCCCCACTTTCCGTTCTCGCTTGCAGCAGCTGAATAAGCGGAAGCCTTCACTTGGATTGTCTTTGTATAGTTGAGCGTTTTCCCCCAAGCCTCAACCACATTCTCCGACGAGAATACCTTTAGTGTCGGCTGAACCGTCAGGAGCTGATCGGGGCCTTCCGTCCCTGAAGTTGAAAAGGCAGTCAATCCTTCTTCTGCGCCTGGAATGGTTAGCTTCACTCCGTTATAGATGTTCTTGGCATCAACTTCAGGATTGGCTTCCATCAGCTTGTCCATGCTGACATTGTATTGCTTGGCCAGCAGGTAGAAGGTATCGCCATCCTTTGCTGTATGTATCGAATCGGCATACGCCGGCATTCCCTGGAGCACTCCGGCTAAACCTGCGGCAAGGATTATTGTTTTGAAGCTGCGGGACCAAATTCTGTTTTTCCTCATGTTGTTCATTTCCTCCCATAGCATTGCATTGCTGCATTGATTTTGGCTGGTATGAATATATCACAATTTTGTAACCTTGAGTCCATGAAAAACCTGCCAATTCGCCCAATCCCTTGGTGTACAACGATTTTTTTTATAGTTTAGGCGCTTGCAAAGGTAACAATTATGTAAAAAGAGGGTCCTCCTAATCATCTGCGATGATTTTGGAACACCCTCTTGGTTAGCTTCTGTTTCATTATAGAACCTTGCTTAAAAACTCCCGGGTACGCGAATGCTTTGGCGCTCCGAATACCTGCTCCGGCGTTCCCTGCTCCAGTAGAACCCCTTGATCCATAAACAGGATCCGGTCTCCTACCTCGCGGGCAAAGCCCATCTCATGGGTCACGATAACCATCGTCATCCCCTTCTGAGCAAGCCTTTTCATCACATCCAGCACTTCACCGACCATTTCCGGATCCAGGGCTGAAGTAGGCTCATCAAACAGCATCACATGCGGCTCCATCGCGAGCGCACGGGCAATCGCAATACGCTGCTTCTGTCCGCCGGATAACTGGGACGGATAGGCATCGCGTTTGTCCTCCAGCCCGACTGTCCGCAGCAGCTCCATCGCCTGCGCTTCGGCCTTGGCTTTCTCCAGCTTCTTGACACGAATTGGCGCAAGCGTAATATTATCGATCACCTTTTTATGCGGGAACAGGTTGAATTGCTGGAATACCATTCCCATTTTTTGGCGCGTCCGATTGATATTATAGCCCTTCTTTGTGATGGATTCACCCTCAAACGTAATCTCGCCGCCGCTCGGCTCCTCCAGCAGATTCAAGCAACGCAGAAGTGTACTCTTGCCTGAGCCGCTGGGGCCGATCACAACAACAACCTCGCCCTTCCTGATCTCCAGATCGATTCCCTTCAAAATATGGAGCTGTCCGAACTTCTTGTGCAAGCCCTTAACGGTGATCACTGGCCTTCAACCTCCTTTCAAACACGCCCAAAATGCGGGAGAGTGTGAATGTGAGAATAAAATAGATAATTGCGACAATCAGATAAGGTGTCATCCCGTCGTAGGTAAGACCGGAGACCCTACCTGACTGGAACATCAGCTCGGTTACACCGATGAAGGAGACAATGGACGACTCCTTAATAATCGTAACAAACTCATTGCCGATCGCTGGCAGCACCGATTTTATGGCTTGCGGGATAATGATAAAGCGCATAGACATCCCCTTCGTCATCCCGAGCGATCTGGCCGCCTCGCCTTGCCCTCGGTCTACGCCCTGAATACCCGCCCGGAAAATTTCCGCCAAGTAGGCCGAGCTGTTCAGCGACAGGGTAATGGCGCCGGATTGCACAGGTGAAAAATTAATGTCGAAGGAGGTAGATAACCCATAGTGGATAATCAATAACTGCACCAGCATCGGGGTGCCCCGCAGGAACTCGACCCAAGCATGTCCTATAAACCGCAGCCACGCCCAAGGAGACATCCTCACCAGCGCTACAACCAGTCCCAGGACAAAGCCGCACAGGACTCCAATCGCCGCCAGCAGGAGCGTATATTGAATCCCGATCAGAAAATAGCTTTTATACTGTATAAATACTGAAAACAACTCCATATAAATATCAGTCCTCCCGTTCTCTTCCCTGCTTCCTACAAAAAAAACGGAAAATAGCGAAGACTGCATCGCTATTTTCCGGAAGGCAGCGCGGTTGATTATTTTTCAGCCAATGCGCTCGCCTCAGCTACGAATTTATCGATCGATCCATCATTGATGAGCCGCTCCAGCGTCTTGTTGACTTGATCCAGCAGCTCTTGATTGCTCTTTTTCACTCCGACCACATAGCCATCGTCCTCTGTCTCCGGCTTGGCGTCTGTAATCGTGATCCCTTCCACATTCTTGACGAATGCTTCAGCCACCGGACCTTCAAGCACCGCTGCATCCACACGACCGGATTGAAGCTGCATGATAATGTCATTAATCTTCGCCAGCGAAGTCATCTTCGCGCCTGGGATGCCTTGGGCAATCTCTTCTTGAATCGAGCTCTTCTGTACGCCGATATTCGCGCCTTCCAGCGATTCCATCGTAGCATACTTGTCCTTGTTCTCAGTTAAGGTAACAATCGCTTGCTCAGCCGTATAGTAAATATTGGACAGACCCACTTGCTCCGCTCTGTCCGGGGTCGGGCTTAAGCCCGAGATAACCAGATCCACACGGCCGCTCTCCAGCTCATTCAAGAGAGAATCGAAGTTCATATCCTTAATTTCAAGCTCCTTGCCCAGATCCTTGGCAATTTCCTTGGCGATTTCTACGTCGAATCCGACAATCTCATCTTGGCCTTGATCATTTGTAATGTGAAATTCGTAAGGCGGAAAATCCGCGCTCAAGCCGAGCACCAGATTATCGCTCTTCTTCGTTCCGCAAGCCGACAATACGACAGCAGCCATCAATACCGCTGTTAATAACATACCCCATTTTTTCATCTGTCTCTCTCCCGTTCAGCAAAATAATAATGACACTGAGTGAATCACTGGGCTAATTATAAATCAGGATGTATATATATGCAATCACTATTCATACTTTGGTCAATAAATGTTTGGTATTCTAACTAAATATACCAAGATAGCTATCTCATTTGTTTTAAAAATTTTACATTAATATTGAATTTTATTCATGATATACAGTGTTTTTGTGCATAATTGATAAACATACATGCAAAACGATCGGGAATACTGGTTCATAGCAAGCGTATTATGGGTAAAAAGTGCTGAATTAACAACTACGCACTCTTATAGAGGTTATTCGGAAAGTCGTCTTTTTGAACTCGAGCTATTTATTTTTTACTAGGAGGTGGCCCTATGCTGCTTGAAGCCTTGTATCATGTTCCCCGGGACAAATGGGCCTATGCCTATGATTCTTCGACCATTCACCTGCGAATTAGAACAAAGCGTGATGATGTCGAGCATGTCTATGCCATGACTGGAGATAAGTATAATTGGGACGGTACTTACCAGGAGATTGAAATGGAAAAGGCGGCCCACGACCTGATGTTCGATTATTGGGAGGTAGCCGTTAAACCCAAGTTCAAGCGCCTGTCCTACGCCTTCAAATTAACTGCCGGCAGAGAGACCGTCTTTTTGCTCGATACAGGAATACAGCATGAGGCGCCGACACCGCCGGGTGATCACTATGAGTTCCCGTACATTCATGAGGTAGATCTGTTCAAAGTACCGGAATGGGCCAAAAAGGCGATATTCTATCAGATCATGCCGGAGCGCTTCGCGAACGGAGACCCCTCGAATGACCCGGAGAACACAGAAGTCTGGGGCGGTGTTCCCAAAATTGACAACTTTTTCGGCGGGGATTTAAAAGGTGTGCTGGACCATCTGGATGACCTTGTTGCACTTGGTATTAATGCGATTTATTTTACCCCTCTGTTCGTCTCACCCTCCAACCATAAGTACGATACAGTCGATTATAAGCAGGTTGATCCTCACTTCGGAGATAACACTCTGCTGAAGCAGGTGGTGGAAGCCTGTCACGACAAGGGTATCCGGGTCGTGCTTGACGCCGTGTTCAATCATTGCGGCGAACAGTTCGCTCCCTTCCAGGATGTCATCAAGAACGGGGAAAGCTCCAAATATGCGGACTGGTTCCATATTCATTCCTTCCCTGTTCAGGTTAAAGACGGTGTTCCTACTTACGATACATTCGGCTTCTATGGCAATATGCCAAAATTCAATACTGCCAATCCCGAGGTCAAGGAATATCTGCTTGGCGTTGCCGAGTACTGGATCCGGGAGATCAAGCTGGACGGCTGGCGGCTGGATGTGGCGAATGAGGTGGATCACCACTTCTGGAGAGAGTTCCGCCAGGTGGTCAAGAAGGCCAATCCCGAAGCCTATATTATCGGCGAGGTTTGGAGCGATTCACTGAACTGGTTATTAGGGGATCAGTTTGATTCCGTGATGAATTACCCCTTTGCCGATCAGGTCATGGAATTTTTCAACGGCGGCATGGATGGATACGATTTCTCCAATGAAATGGGATCGCTGATTATGCGCTATCCGCAGCAGACGAACGAAGTGGTATTCAATATGCTGTGCAGTCATGATACCCCCCGCCTGCTCACCCGAGTCGGCAATGACAAGCGGAAGCTGAAGCTATGCGTCGTGTTCCTGTTTACGTATTACGGGACCCCCTGCATCTTCTATGGAGATGAAATTGGCCTGAACGGCGGCGGAGATCCCGATTGTCGTAAATGCATGGAATGGGATCCGAAGAAGCAAGACCGTGAGCTTTATGATTTTTACCGGATGATGATCGACCTTCGCAAGCGGCATCCTGCACTGCGGCGCGGACGCTTTCGTTTCCTGCAGGCCGTGAAGAATGATCCATGCATCGTGTACGAACGGATCGATGAGCAGATGCACTTTACCATCTGGATGAACAATACCGGCAAACAGCGCATTCTCTCGCACCCGATGGAGACGGAAGACTGGTTCGACGCCTTGACCGGAGACGGCGTTAAGCCTAAGAACGGCACCATGGAAATCGGGCTGGATCCTTACGGCTTCCGGATTCTCTGCCGCAAGCTGAAATAAAGGTCGCTACAGGAACACAAATAGAGGGCTATCCTGGATCATGAATCCGGAGGCCCTCTTTGCGTTTGGTTATGGTGTTTCAGTCAGTCTTGTATAGATCTCCATATATTTTCCTGCCGAGCTGCCCCAGCTATAATCTCCCGCAAATGCGTTGGCTGTAATCCGTTTCCACTCATCGGGCTGATGGTAGAAGGAGACAGCTCGACGAAGCGTATAGAGCAGATCATGCGCGTTGAAATTTTGGAAGGAAAAGCCATTCCCCTCTCCGGAAGCCTCGTTGTAGGAATGGACCGTGTCATTCAGGCCGCCCGTCTCCCGCACAACAGGTATGCTGCCATATCGGAGCGCCAGCAGCTGGCTGATTCCGCACGGCTCAAAGCGCGATGGCATGAGAAACAGATCGCTTCCGGCATAGATCCGGCGGGACAGCTGATCGCTAAAGCGGATCTGCGCCGATAATTTGTCCGGATGGCGTCCGGCAGCCTCTTTGAACCAATCCTCATAAGCTTTGTCTCCGGTGCCCAGCACGACGAACTGCACATCGTCAAAGTGAAGCCATTCATCCATAATCCGGGTGATTAAGTCCAGTCCCTTCGGCTCCACCAGCCGCGTAATCATCCCTACCAACGGAACCTCCGGTTTGACCGGCAGACCGAGCTCTCTCTGCAGGGCCTCTTTATTCTCGCGCTTCTTGGCCAGACTGCTCCGGTAGCGAACCGGAAGAGCGGCATCTGTTGCGGGGTTATATAATTTGACATCAATCCCGTTTACGATGCCCGACAGCCTGTCGCCCAGCGACCTTAACAGGCCGTCCAGACCATAGCCGTAATGAGCTGTGCAAATTTCGCGCGCATAGGTCGGGCTTACGGTGGTTACATGATCGCTGTAGACTAGGCCGGCCTTCATAAAGCTGACATTTCCGTTGTACTCCACTCCCTCTGAAGTGAAATACTTGTCCGGCAGCCCCAGAAGATCGCCAAGAACAATATACGGAAAGATCCCTTGGTACAGCAAATTGTGAATCGTGAATACAGTCCGGATCCGGCTATAATCCTGATTCCATGAGAAATGCTCCTTCAAGAGCAGCGGCACCATCGCCGTGTGCCAGTCATGGCAATGAATCATATCCGGCCAATAATCCATGATCGGAAGCAAGTCCAGGATCGCCCGGTTCAAAAAGGCAAACCGTTCGCCATCATCCCAATATCCGTAGACCCCATCCCTGCCGAAGTAGGATTCATTATCGAGAAAATAGACAGGGATACCTTCCCATTCCAGCGTTTCCACCCCGCCATATACTTTGCGCCAGCCAATGGCTACTTCACTCGAGCCGAGATGACGCATTTGCTCCTGATAGATCGAGGGAATATCCTTATATTTCGGCATCACGATCCGAACATCATGACCCGCTTGCTTCAATGCTTTGGGCAGCGCCCCAATCACATCAGCCAGACCGCCGGTCTTAATGAATGGAACGACCTCGGCGGCCGCGAACAAGATCTTCATGCTTTCGCCCTCCTTTTTTTAGGTGTCGGCAGGTTGCCCGTTCTCTTCCATACCGTGAAGCTTAATGGAGCAAGCGCAAGCTCCATA
Source organism: Paenibacillus apis (assembly GCF_018333295.1). Taxonomy (NCBI): domain Bacteria; kingdom Bacillati; phylum Bacillota; class Bacilli; order Caryophanales; family Paenibacillaceae; genus Paenibacillus; species Paenibacillus apis. The sequence continues at coordinate 82,819 of NZ_BORS01000012.1, read as the reverse complement.
CTATGCTGCTGCTGATGCCAGGATATCTCTTCGCTGGACCTGGCAACTCTTACCTCACGGCCATGGGCGTCCAGCTCCGGAATCACACTGCTGAAGACTTGCTCATACATTCCCGGCTTGGGCACACCGACACGGTATACGGGACGGGCGACCGGCTGAAAATTAATGATAATCAGCAGGGTGTCCTTTACTCTTTTTCCTTTCCGCAAATAACAAATCACACTCTGGCCGGCATCATCCGGATTAATCCATTCATATCCGTCGCAGCTATGATCAAGCTCCCACAACGCAGGCTCGCGAAGATAGAACTGATTCAGCGCAGCGGTATATTGCTGAAGTCCATAATGGGAATCATATTCCAGCAGGAACCAGTCCAGCTCCCCTTGGTCCCGCCATTCTATGAATTGACCAAATTCCCCTCCCATAAACACCAGCTTCTTGCCGGGGAAGGTCATTAGATAGCCCAACAGAATGCGCAGCCCCTCAAATTTTTGCTCATAACTGCCAGGCATTTTGTCGAGCAGCGATTTTTTACCATGAACGACCTCGTCATGGGATAGAGGCAGCGTAAAGTTTTCCGAGTAGGCATACCAGATTGGAAAGGTAAGCAGATTATGGCGCCGGGGCCGCTGCGCAAAGTCCGTCTCCATATAGGCAAGCGTATCGTTCATCCAGCCCATGTTCCATTTGTAATTGAAGCCCAGTCCGCCCTCATGAACCGGCGTTGTTACACCAGGCCAGGAGCTCGATTCCTCCGCCATCATCAGGGTATAGGGATAATGCTGGAATACCGCCTTATTCAAATCCTTGAGGAAGCTGACGGCTTCGAGATTTTCAACGCCTCCATGCTGGTTCAGCGCATATTCCCCCTCGCGCTTCTCGAAATCCAGCCTTACCATACTAGTCACCGCATCGACCCGAAGGCCGTCAAAGTGATACAAGTCCAGCCAATACAAGGCACTTGAGATCAGAAATGACCTTACTTCCGGCTTGCCGAAATCAAAGCTCAGCGTTCCCCATCCCGGCTTTTCCGCCTTGGCGGGGTCACTGTACTCGTAAAGCGGGGTCCCGTCAAATCGCCGCAGGCCGTGTGCATCCTTGGTGAAATGTCCGGGCACCCAATCCAGCAATACGCCAATATTCGCCGCATGGCACCGGTCTACAAAGTACATCAGATCCTTCGGCTCACCATAGCGGCTGGTCGGGGCAAAATAACCTGTGGATTGATATCCCCATGACAAATCATAAGGATGCTCCGTAAGGGGCATAATCTCAATATGCGTATAACCCATCTTGACGACATAAGGGATAAGCAGCTCCGCCATTTCGCGGTAGCTGTACAACGATCCGTCTTCTTTTTGTTTCCAGGTCCCGAAATGCAGCTCATATATGTTCACCGGCCGTTGGAACAGATTCCTTCTGTTTCGACGCCAGGCTGCATCTGACCATGCATAGCCTTCTATGCTCTTCACAATGGACGCGGTGGCTGGACGAACTTCAGCATGAAACGCAAACGGATCACTCTTCAATATGCGATTGCCGTCTTGATCCGTTATTTCATATTTGTAGATTGTCCCTTCGGTCATGCCTGGGAAAAAGCGGCTCCAGATCCCGGACTCGGAAATCCTTGTGAACCCGCTCTCATGATTTCCTGTCCAACCATACTTATCGCTGGCCAGTGAGACCTGTACCGCATGGGGGGCCCATACCGTAAATCGCACGCCTGATTGTCCTTCTTCCACGGTAAGGTGTGCGCCGAATAACCGGTAGCTTCTATGCAGCGTCCCTTCATGAAATAAATAAATATCCCTGTTTGTCAACCGATCACCTGCTTCATGTAATAGTCCCAATTAAATATTTACCCAACTTTAGGGAAAAATGAACCTGAATTTGAAATTGAAAAAAATTAATGTAATATTTTCTTCTCTTTTCCATAATTTTAGTTTCAACAACATTATATCTCGTTTATTTATGTACTACACAGACGAAACCATACGGGAGGGAAACGAAATGAAGAAGAAAGACTGTATTGCAATGCTGCTGGCCGGTGGGGAAGGTAGACGGTTATCGCCGCTTACGTCCAGGCAAGCCAAACCCGCTGTGCCCTTTGGCGGAAATTATCGGATCATCGATTTTCCTCTCAGCAACTGTGTGAATTCTGGAATTGACACCATTGGTGTGCTCACACAATACGAAGCTGAATCCCTGCATGACCATATCGGAGAAGGCGATGCCTGGAATCTTCGCTGCGGCGAGCAGGGTGGCATATCTCTACTGCCATCATACAATGCCGGTGTAGAAGAATATGCAGGAACCGCAGATGCCATCTTTAAAAACCTGGAATTTGTGGATAGCTATGATCCTGAAAATGTACTAATTTTATCCGGTGATCATATTTATCATATGGATTACCGTGAATTGCTGCAATTCCATACCGAATCCAATGCCTCGGCTACCATTTCTGTTATGCCTGTACCGTGGGAAGAGGCCCATCGCTTTGGCGTCATGTCTCTGAATGACAGCAACCAAATTACCGATTTTGTGGAAAAGCCGCAAAAGCCGTTGAGTAATATGGCATCCATGGGCATTTATATGTTTAAATGGGATTTCTTGAAGCAGCACTTGCTTGAGGATGCGCTTGATGAGACCTCCAGTCATGACTTCGGGAAGGATATCATTCCGAAAATGCTGTGCGGCGAAAGACCACTGCATGGGTTCAAATTCCGTGGCTACTGGCGTGATGTCGGTACAGTACAGAGCTTGTGGGATGCTCATATGGACCTCTTAACCAAAAATTCGGACTGGAATATGTTCCGCGAGGAGTGGCCGATGTACACACGCCAGAATCTCACCGAGTCAAGGAGCATAAAATCGCGTCCTGTTCAACCGAAGAGCTGCCTTGTCAATGAGGGCTGCAGTCTCGACGGATATGCAGAGCGTTCTGTCCTTTTCGCCGGAAGCGAAATTGGCAAATACTCCCGAATCAAGGACAGCGTTATTATGCCGAATGTAAGAATCGGGCGCAATGTCACGATTGAGCATGCGATTATTGGCGAAGGCGCCGTGATTCATGACGGGGCCATCATTAAAGGTGCCGAGGGTGAAATTGCCGTCATCGCTCCTTTTGAGACCGTTGCCGCCAAGCCGATTATGCGCCCTCAGCCGGCACGTCTCCTGAAAGAGGTTTACGACAAGACCGCACGGCTTCGTGCAGAAGGATTATCCTCGTGAGTCCGAATATAAAAGGGTGTCCGTCGACGATATGTTGACAGACACCCTTCTTAGCTATTGACCTTTATACACTTCTATATACATCAGAAGCCATTTGATACAGAATATAGCTCCTTTCCCCGATCGTTCCTTTTCCCTGCGGAACCATGCCAAGCGACTCGTAATAAGGATTCAGCTTGCGGTTTTGATCCCAGCAATCGAACCTTAAGCCCTGCTTGCCTTGTTCCCTGCTGTAACGGGCGGCCCAGTAGATCAGCGCCCTGCTAAGCCCTATTCCACGGTACGACGCCCGAACAAGCAGCCGGTGCAGATAATGGAAGCTCTCGTCATTCAGCTCTCCCCAATAATCGGGATCACTGCTTTGCAGCGTGAACATCCCTGCCGGCACTTCACCATCCATACACAGAAAAATCTCCCGTTCCCGTAAATAGCTGCGAATCAATTCTTCGGTGAATTGCTGCGGATACCACTGTTCAATCCCGGCTGCATTCATCCAGGTAGCCGTCTCCACCAGCAAATCCCTGATCAGAGCCGCATCCGTATCCTCAGCCAGGTCTATCCTAAAATCCATATGTCCTGCTTGAACACTGCCTGTTACCTTATTTATCTCATTCATGGATGCTTTCTCCTTCGGTCGAAGCGAGGGGTTCTTCGCCGGTCTGTTCCTCCGGTTCAGCCAGCGGGAGCTCCACCAGCACGGTTGTGCCTACACCTAGCTCGCTTTGAAGATCGATATCGCCATGATGCAATTCAACCAGCTGCTGCGTGATCGCAAGGCCCAATCCGGTGCCTCCTCCTTGGTGGTTGACCTGGAAGAAGCGGTCCTTCACCTTGTTCAGATGCTCCTCGCTGATCCCGATCCCGGAATCAACAACCTGCACCAGCACGCGATTATCCCCCTTCAAGGATACGACGAGGTGAATCCAGCTATTTTCATGGGAAAACTTGATTGCATTATCGACCAAATTCAGAAATACCTGCTTCAGACGGTTCCCGTCCCCCATAACCGTAACCGGCTGCTCCGTTTCATCCTCCAGCTTGATCTGAATCCCCTTCTGCTCGGCCTTGGCCCATACATTCAGCATGGTCTCCTGCAGCAATTCCTTCAGATTCACCCGTGTAATGACCAGCTTCATCTCATTTTGCTGAAGCTTGGAGAAGTCCAGCATCTCCTCGACAAGCCCGATCAGACGATCCGTTTCTTTCGAAATGATGCCGATGCCCAGCCTCGTCTCCTCCGGATCAAAGCCGCCGATTGTCAATGTCTCGCTCCAGCCTTTGATTCCCGTGAGCGGGGTTCTCAGCTCGTGAGAGATCGATGAGATGAAGTCATCCTTGATCTGATTGCTTCGCACGATCTCTTTCGCCATATAGTTCAGGGTCTCTGCCAGTTCGCCAAGCTCATAGGGATATTTCCCCCGGATCCGGATGTCGAACCTCCCCTTCGCCATATGGGCAGACACGGCCCGAATATTATTAATGGGCTTAACAATTGAATTCGCCAGCCCGATGCTAAATAGGGTAACGAGGGCAAGAACCGCCAGACAAACGCCAATCGATAGCAGCGTCATCTTCATCAGATTAGCATTAATTCGCTCCAGAGAAGTCACGAATCTGACTACAAACCGGTTCTCTCCCCTCTCCATAAGCGGCATGGACACGGCCATGACCATCTCGCCTGTTGAAGGCTGCCGGCCAATCCACTTGCCAACGGAGCCCGAGACGGCCTGAGAGACGTCGCTGGTCTGTACGGCCTTGTCGGCCTGTAATGCGTTGCTGCTGGCCAGCACATCCCCGTTGCGGCTCAGGATCATCAGCTCGGTATTATCCAGCTCGAACGTTTGCAGCATTTCCGTGAAATAGCCGGGGTCTCGGTCAGAGCTGATCCGGCCGAATTTCTGGAAGTAGTCGGAGGTCCAGGTGGAGTGGGTATACATATGGTTGTACACTGTATCGTAGTAATATACCCGGATCGCCAGCGAGAAAATAATCTCGACCATGAACAGGGTGACAAACACCACGATGAAATAATGCATTACAATTTGTCGGCCAATGCCTTTTTTGATCATTGTCCCTCGCCTTTCCATTTATAACCATGACCCCACACGGTCTGCAGAAATGCCGGCTCGGATGGATTATCCTCAATCTTCTGGCGAAGACGGCGAATATTGACATCCACAATCTTCGGATCCCCCATATATTCCTTGCCCCATACATGATCCAGCAGCGAATCCCGGCTCAGCGGTGTATTCTCCTGCTCCAGGAAATATTGGATCAATGAAAACTCAGTCGGCGTCAGCTCAATCAATGCTCCGTTCTTCTTAAACTGCTTGGAGATCAGGTCTAATGTAAACGGACCTGAAGTAAAGGACACCTTCGCACTGCTTTCCCGGTATACATTCACTCTCCGCAGCAGAGACTGAATTCTTGCAATCAGCTCCGTCGGACTGAACGGCTTGCTGACATGATCATCCGCTCCTACAGACAGTGCATATACCTTGTCCTGCTCCTGAACCTTTGCGGTCAGAAAAATAATCCCGATCCGCTCATTCGTCTCACGAATGCGCCGGCATACTTCAAATCCGTCGATCCCCGGCACCATAACATCAAGAAGCGCTATATCAATATCAGGAATGCTCTGCAGCTTGCTCAGGGCATCGTTGCCTTCCGCCGCTTCAATCACTTCAAATCCGTAACGCTTCAAGTTAATCACTATGAAGCTGCGAATGGATTCCTCATCCTCCAAGATTAATACTTTGCTCATATACGATCCCTCCCTTAGTTCGTTGAGCCTGTCCGCTTAATTTCTTTTTCTCCCTTGTTCAACTTCACGTCCGTATGGCTCAAGAAGCCGATCACACTATTATTCTCCCGGGACAGCAGCTCCCAGTCCTCTTTGTTCCGCTCCCATTCCGACAAGGAGAAGAAACGGATTTCCGCCACAACCGCACCGTTATCCAGCCTTGTAAACCACAGATGCTCGTTCGCATCCGATTTCGGATCAATCGTTACGGTATCGCGCCATTCGACAGGAAGGCTGAAATAAAATCTTCCTTCAGGGTCCATATACTGCTGCAGGACGAACTTCAACCCGGAGTCCGCATCCCACTGGTAATAAGAGAATAACGGCAGATCATCATAAGGCTTGTCTTCCCAGCCCTTCGGCTTCTCTGATCTCCCCACCTCCAGCATGCCGTCATTGTTAACGTCGCCACTGAAAACCGGGTAATTTTTGAAGGTCGAATCCTGAGAAGGCAGCAGATTTACCCACTTGCCCTCCTGCATCACAAGCATATGCGAATAGGCATAGTGCGAGCCAAACGATGCATCCAGTACAATCCCTTTCAAATCAGGGGTAATATTGCCGCTAACGGCGTTATAGTATTCCTTGATCGGGTCATCCAGCTCAATGTGATCCAGCTCTTTGAAGGTTTCATCGTATTGATATGTCGTCACCACCGCGTTTTGATCCCGCTTGAGTGTAATAACGGTCAGATCCAGCTTGTCATCCTGATTCAGATCGTCAAGCAGGAAATCATAATAAGGCAGGGATAACAGCTTGTTAATCTCTTCTCCGTCATACGTATATACGATGAGTCCCTTCTGCGCGTCCTCTTCTCCACTGGAGAAGCCCGCGATGATATTGGGTCTTCCGTCCCCGGTAATATCCCGGAGCGCAAAGGTCTCGAGCACCTGCCCCTCCCCGTCGAAGGTTGTCTTCGCCGACCAGGTTCCGTTGACATATTCCAGAATCAGCCCATGAATGCGGACAGCCTCATCCGGTGTTTCATAGAACACGATCGCTTCCATGATTCCATCGTTATTGAGGTCAATCGTGCGAATGGAGCTGATATCATTCACATCGCGGGGACGAATTTTCTGAGCGCCCTTGATCTCCGCATTGATTACACTGATCAGGGATTCCTTGTCCGAGGTCAGCTGCGGGGTCTCCATCAGTGATTTGGGATCCTTGATAATATTGCAGCCACTTAGCACAATAAGCAACATACTTCCGGCCAGTATCGTCAGCCAGCCTTTGAACAACCGCTTCACCACATTTCTCATATCAGATCGATCGATCTCTTTTCACTTTCCGTTAACCTCCGGCCGGTTACATCCAGCTCGATTTTTCCGTCCACCAGCCCCCAGATACGAGTGCAGTAGCGCTCGGCGAGCTCGATAGGGAGCGCGGCGATCACGGTTTTCCCTTTATTCTTGCACAATTCCTGCAGCGTCCCCAGCACATTCTCCGCCGATTTCGGGTCCAACCCGATCACCGGCTCATCTGCTGCGATAAAGTCGGCGCCATGCACCAAAGCCCGGCAAATCGCGACACGCTGTCTTTCACCGCCGCTCAGCTTGCCAGCCTTCACATGAGCCTTGTCCAGCAAGCCGAATTTTTCCAGCTCATCCATAGCTCCCATGTAATCGTCCGATCTGACCATTCCGGTCATGCGGCGAATCCATGAGGTCTGTCCCACCTGTCCGATCAATACGTTTTTCAGCGCAGATTTTTCAGGGTTTAAAGATGGATTTTGCTCCAGATAAGCACATTTGGAACGGTATTTCTGCGAACCCTTGCCCCCGCCGGAAATTATTTTTTTGCCATCCCAGCTATAGTCTCCTCCGGTCCATGGGTCTCGCAAAGCCAGGCATCTCAGCAGCGTGCTCTTCCCTCCGCCGCTTGGTCCGACAAGCCCGATCATTTCTCCCTGCTTAAACTGGGTGGTGATTCCGTGCAATACTTCCTTTGTGTTGCCTTCCACACTTAATGTCAAACGCTCGACCTTCATCATAAGTCCGATTCTCCTTTGGTCTGTACAAGCTCTACCTTATAGTTTATTGGAAATAGCCGTGAAAATCCATTACAGCCTATTCATTTTTATGCTTTGATTAAAAAAGACCTGACATAAGAGTAGACAAGCTCTCCATCAAAGGGTGATAATGAATATGAATGCTTGTCCTGTGGGAGGTTAAGTCATGTACTATGACGTGAAAATTGACGTTTCATCGGTGTATGAACTTTTGAGCAGCTTTATCATATACACGACGCGAAAATGGGTAAACAACCTGGATGTAGGCCAGGAGTGGATCGATGAGATTGAATCCCGGCTCAGCAAGGAAGAGCGCGCAGCCTTTGCAGAGGCTTCCGAGCTTCCGTTCAGCGACTACGACCTGCTGTATGCTCTTATTCTGGAACGACAGCCAGAAGCTAATGCCGTGGAATTTCTGGATGAATTAGCTGAGTCGACAGAGGAAGCCCTGCTTTTTAAACTGAATTCCTATGTTCTCACTGTGAATAGTCAGGATATTTCGCGGCTTAAGGGGTATATTCCCCTGCTCCGCATATGGTACGAACGCTATTTCCGTGAGATTGAACAGCAGTATGAAGCCTTGCTGTTCGAGGATGCCGAAGAGAAGCGCGCGTTATTTCACAAAATGGACCCGGGTGCTCTGGTTGAATATGCATCGGCAGGTCTTGTAGTGGAGCCTGGCTTGCCTGTGAATAAGGTTGTGCTTTTACCCTCCATTCATTTTCGGCCGATTAATACTTATTGTTTCTATGAAAGCACGCTGGTTATCCAATATCCGCTGGATCTTCCCGAGCTTGATGAAGAAGAGCCGCCGATCTGCCTGCTTCGGTTAACAAGAGCGCTCGCGAGCCCGGAACGGCTTCGCCTGCTCAGATACATAGCGGATGAGCCCAAATCTATTTTTGAACTGGCCCAAAGCCTGTCCCAATCCAAGGAATATCTTATGCATCATCTGATGCTGCTCCGTGTTGCGGGGCTCCTGCGGATTCATTTGGTTGAGCGGGATACAGAGAAGTTCACGATCCGTCCGGATGGTGCTTCTGAACTGCAAATTTTCCTGGAGTCCTATATTCGATTATAATACCCACATACGAATTGATGCACGGAACAAGACAACCTGTCTTAACCCGAAGGAGTGACATTTTTATGAGCAAGACACTGACACAACAGATTATATTCGATCTCGACGATACGCTCGTGCATTGCAATATATATTTCGATCAAATCCTGGATGAATTCACGGAGCTGCTGTCCGGTTGGTTCGCAAACACCGGAATTACCGCTGAAGAGATTCGTGCCAAGCAAATCGAGATCGATATTGCCGGCGTTGAACAAATCGGGTTTATCAGCACCCATTTTCCTCAGTCTCTGATCGAGACATACCGCTATTTCTCCCAGCTCCTGGGTCTTGAAGCCGGGGTCGCTCAGGAAGAACAGCTGATGAAGCTCGGAATGAGTGTATACGACCGGGAGATTGAGGCTTATCCAGGCATGACGCAGACGCTGAACCTGCTGCGCAGTCAAGGTCATCAGCTCCATCTTTACACGGGCGGAGAGAGTGTTATTCAGCAGCGCAAAATCGATCAAATGCGGCTGACAGACTATTTCGAGGAACGCATCTATATCCGTCGGCATAAGAACGTGGATGCCCTCGAAGAAATTCTCACTTCGGGTCCCTTCGACCGGAGCCGCACCTGGATGATCGGCAACAGTCTGCGGACAGATATTATGCCTGCCCTGTCGGCTGGGATTCATTCGATTTATATCAAACGCCCGAATGAATGGTCCTTTAACCTGGTCGAACTGAAGCATGACACCAAGTCCGAAATGTACACCATTTCCGCGCTGGAAGAGATTCCATCGGTCATTGCCAACAAATTGTCGTTGTCTTCCTATTCTGGAGTAAAGCACTCCGCCGCCTTCAGCAACTAATACAAAATTTTAGACCTCCTGACTCTTCATGAAGGGTCAAGGAGGTCTCTTATTTTCACTCACTTAGGAATCCGTGTTCTGCAGTTCTAATCTGCCGGTGTTCGGATCGTTCAGGACAATTCTTGCTTTGTACGACCGGTCCCCGTCCTTAAAGGCCAGCAGCTGCGTCTGCCCCTTCTCCAGCAATGTCTTCAGCATCGCATGGGAGATTTTTTTGCCGGAAAAATCCTTCCAGATAACGAATCCGCAGCCCTGCTTATAATGAGTACAGCCGTAGCCCTTCTTGCCCTCGATCAGTTGCCCGCCGCAGCCCTGCCGCGGGCAGTCCGCGAGCGGCTGCATACTGCCGGAGCCTGAAGAAGAACCCGTCGCTGCTTTCGCTTCGCTTTTCTTTTCCGTTGATGTTCTGCGGCCTCCGCTTCCTGCCGCTTTCCCCCTGGAACGTCCGGCACCCTTCTCTTCCCCTGGCTCGAACCGGGAGGCCTCCGCTTTCGGTTGAGTTCTGACCTTCTCAATGATGGAGATCGTAAAGCGCTTCACGTTGTCCATGAACTTCTCACGGGCCGCCTCCCCCTTGGAGATTTGGTGCAGCCTGCGCTCCCACTGGCCGGTCATTTCCGGCGAGGTCAGCAGCTCGACGCCTGCATGCCGGATCAATTCGATCGCTGTCCGCCCCTTTTGCGTGACGGTGATCCGCTTGCCCTGCATCGTGATGTAGCCGACCTTCTTGAGACGCTCGATCGTTGCAGCCCGGGTGGCAGGCGTGCCCAGTCCCGCTTCCTTCATGACCTCGCGCAGCTCCTCATTTTCCAGCTGCTTGCCTGCGCTCTCCATGGCCTTCAGCAACGTCCCTTCGGTGTAAGCCTTAGGAGGCTGAGTCGCCTTCTCCTTTGCTTCAGCAGCAGTACAGATTACCGGAGCTGAGGGATCAACCGCAAATGGCTCGCTGACCAGCTCCTCCGCTTCCTCCTCATCCTCCTGCTTCTTTCCGCGTCCGGAGGATTTCGCACCGCTATCATCATTCGACATGCACACCTTCCAGCCAAGAGAGAGCAGTTCCTTCACATTGGTCTTGAACATTTCCGATTCTACCTCGGTCCATACCGTGTGCTGCTTGTACTCGGCCGGCGGGTAGAAGTGGGACAAAAAGCGGCGCACGATCAGATCATAGATTTGCTGCTCCTCCTTACCCAATGCCCCAGCACGGCGAAGTGTCGGCAGAATTGCGTGGTGATCCTCCACCTTGGACGGGTTGCAGACGGATTTGTTACCCGCATGCACAAGAGCAGGCTTTCCTTGCTCGGCGAGCTCCCTGTAGGCTGTTGATTTCAGCATTTGGAGCGCCTTATGCATGCCTTCAATATTTTGCTCATTTACATAGTTCGAGCTGGTACGCGGATAAGTGATGACCTTATGCTTCTCGTAAAGCGCTTGAGCCAAATCCAGCGTCTTCTTGGCGGAGTACCCAAACTTCGCATTTGCATCCCGCTGCAGAAGGGTCAAATCATATAGCTTATAGGGATACTCTCTCGTATCCTTAACCTCATAATCCGTGATTCTCCCCGGTTTGCCACGGACCTTCTCAGCGATTCCCGCCGCCTTCTCCGCATCGGTTAGACGTTCGCCTTGCCAGGCTCCTGAATACTCGCGGGCATCCTGCTTGAATTCTGCTTTGATCTCGTAGTAAGTCAGCGAGTCAAAGCTCTCAATCTCCCGCTGCCGATCATAGATTAAGGCCAACACAGGCGTCTGCACGCGTCCCACCGATAAAAGCGTCCGGTGCTTGGTCGTAAATGCGCGCGATGCATTCATGCCGACAAGCCAATCGGCTTCACTGCGGGCACTGGCTGCAAGGGTTAAATTTTCGAACTCCCTGCCTTCACGCAGCTCGGCGAAGCCCTTGGCAATACTCTCTGCCGTCAGGTCCGAGATCCACAGACGTTTGACTGGCTGTGTAAGCTTCAGCTGCTGCTGAATCAATGCGAATATGTACTGACCTTCTCTCCCTGCGTCACAGGCATTCACGAGCGCTGAGCATCGTTTGGCCAGCTCGCCGATCGTCTTGAGCTGATCCTTGGTGCGCGGGTTTGGAACAATTTTGAATTGCTCAGGAAGGATCGGCAAATCTCCAAAGTTCCATCGTTTGTACTTATCGTCATATGCGTCAGGCTCAGCCAGGCCAAGCAGATGTCCGATGGCCCAAGTTATAATGTACCGCTCGCCCTCCAGATAGGATCGATTATTTTTTGCCTTCGGCTCAATGACCGCCGCAATCGTCCTTCCCATATCCGGCTTTTCGGCAATAACCAGTGTCTTCATGATCTCAAGGCCCCTCTTTCTTGCATTCAAATCCTTATACGGTCAAGAAAAGGGCCACGCCTCTGGCGCAGCCCTGTAGCTGAATCTATTATATCATATTTTGGAATCAGGAGGTAATAGTTGGACTAATGATTCTACTCTGGGGGCAACGTGTGAAGTGTGCTTACGATCGCTGTTGTTCGCGGATTTCTCTGATTGGAATAAGTTCAGGCAAGGGAGAAATCCGCTCACAAAGGCGAACGCTCCGCTTTATGCTTCCGAAGCAGCTTTCTTACAGAAAGCTTTTAACACTTCACAGAGCCAAAAGGGCACAAAGACGATACGAAAGTCTCCAAGTCTATGAATACTATAACGAAAAATAAACTGGTTTAAGTAGTGTTTGCAACTGAACAGGTTTTTGTTGCAATCTTCTCGGGCTATGGGCAGCTCGCGCGGAGCCTCATACGCCTCGGCGGGAATGAAAGCTGCCTGCAGGTCGCCTAGACGAAGAGCGATCAGTGCATATTTGCATTTCTTAACTACCATGTTTGTTGAACAATAAAGTTCGTGTTTAAGGCAAAAGTGTGAGGTGTTTTGAAGAAGCGGAGCGTTCGCCTTTGTGAGTAGATTTCTACCTCTAGATGGTTTAAGTTCAATCAAAGAAATCTGCGAACAACAGCGATCGTAAGAACACCTCATACGTTGCCTCCAAATGAACAACCATTAGTTCAACTAACCTTAAAGCAGTTAAGCTAGCAAAGTTGCACCCATCAGATACTTGTCGACCTCCTTCGCTGCTTCGCGGCCTTCGTGAATGGCCCAGACGACAAGGCTCTGCCCGCGTCTCATATCGCCAGCGGCAAACACTTTGTCCACATTGGTGTTATATTTGCCGTAACGTGCCTTCACATTGCTCCGTCGATCGGTTGCAAGCCCCAGCTGCTCGGGCAAGGTCTGCTCCGGTCCGTCGAATCCAATTGCGATCAGTGCCAGCTGAGCCGGAAATACCCGCTCTGTACCCGGAACAGGCTGGTAAATCTTCCGTCCGGTCTCATCGACAATCCGCTGAATCTGAATCGTATGCAGCTCCTTCAAATTGCCCTCCTCATCGCCAACGAAACGGGTTGTCATGATCGAGAATTCTCTGGGATCGCTGCCGAATAAAGCCTTGGCTTCCTCTTGGGCATAATCCAGTGTATAGACATTCGGAAACTGCGGCCATGGATTATTGACCTGATCGCGCTCCAGAGGCGCCATGGCATGGGTGCCAAATTGGGTGATGCTCCGGCAGCCATGACGAAGCGAGGTTGCTACGCAATCCGATCCGGTATCCCCGCCGCCAATAACGATCACATCCTTGTCCTCGGCAGACAGATATTGGCCATCCTCCAGTCCGGAATCCAGATAGCTCTTGATCGTTGCGTTCAGAAACGGCATCGCATATTGAACCCCGTTCAAGTCACTGCCCTCGATGTTGAACTCCCGAGGCTTGGTAGCTCCTCCGCATAAGACAACTGCATCATACTCTTCGACAAGCTGCTGGGCAGGGATATCTTTTCCGATTTCCGTGTTTGTGACAAAATGAATCCCCTCTGCCGCAAGCAGATCGACTCTGCGCTGAACAATCTGCTTATCCAGCTTCATGGTTGGAATGCCGTACATCAGCAGTCCGCCAATTCGGTCAGCCCGCTCATATACGGTGACCTCGTGACCGGCTTTATTCAACTGTGCCGCACAGGCAAGGCCAGCAGGACCTGAGCCTACGACAGCCACCCTGCGCCCGGTCCGCTGCTTTGGCGGCTCCGGTACAATCCAGCCTTCTTCAAATCCACGGTCAACAATCGCCTGCTCAATATTTTTGATCGTCACAGGCTGTCCAATCAGTCCTACCGTACAAGAGCCTTCGCAGGGTGCAGGACATACCCGCCCGGTAAATTCGGGAAAATTATTCGTCTTATGCAGACGCTCCAGCGCATCCTTCCACAATCCTCTATACACAAGGTTATTCCACTCCGGAATGAGGTTGTGCACCGGACAGCCAGATGTTCCGCCCAGCATATCAATGCCTGTGTGACAATAAGGAGTGCCGCAATCCATGCAGCGCGAGCCTTGCGTCCTAAGCTCCTCCTCAGACATATGTTTGTGAAACTCCTGCCAATCCTGAACCCGTTCGGACGGGCTTCGGTCGCCGGGAAGCTGTCTGTTGTATTCCATAAATCCAGTTGGTGTAGACATCCATTAATCCCCCATCCGTCTATGCAAAAGTCCCCAAACGATCTTGGAAACTCTCACATTTCAATGTATCTTGATGTTAGCATTCGGAGGAGTTGTTATTAATGGATTATTGATACGATATTTTGTACTATTCAGCACTCGAACCCGGGCGTACATACGTCAAAAAGCGGTAATCATAAGGGTTCTTCTCATCACGTATTCCCACTTCTTCCCCGCTAAACACATAGTCATCCCATCTAAAATCCGGGAAGTAAGTATCACCTTCTACATCCTCATCAATCAGAGTGACCAGCAGGCGGTCCGCATGCTCCAGAAATTGGCGATACACCGCAGCTCCCCCGATCACCCACAGCTCTTCGTGCCGGGCCAGCTCAAGGGCTTCGTTCACAGAATGCACCACTTCCGCCCCCGTTGCCGTATATTCGCGGTTATGTGTCAGAATGATATTTCTGCGGCCAGGCAGCGGCTTGCTGCCGATCGATTCCCAGGTGCTTCTTCCCATCAGAATCGTCTTGCCTGTCGTCTGCGCTTTAAAATACTTCAAGTCCGCCGGAAGCCGCCATGGCAGCTCGTTATTACGGCCGATCACTCTATTTCGCGACATGGCCCAAATCAATGTGATTGACAAGCTTATCTCTCCCTTCATACAACGGTCACTGAACAGATTCCTATACGGAAACTGCAGCCTTGATCGTCGGATGATACTGATAACCGCTGAATTCAAAGTCTTCATATACATAGTCAAAAATGGATGCGGGTTTCCGCTTGATAATTAACTGCGGCAAAGGATACGGTTCACGTGCCAACTGTGTCTTGACCTGCTCCAGATGGTTGTTGTAGATATGCACATCTCCGCCGGACCAGATAAAGTCCCCAACCTCCAGATCACACTGTTGGGCCACCATATGCGTCAGCAGCGCATAGCTTGCAATATTGAACGGAAGACCCAGGAAGGTGTCAACCGATCTCATCGTCAGCATACAGGACAGCTTGCCGTTCGCTACATAAAATTGAAAGACGAAGTGGCAAGGAGGCAGCTTCATCTTGTCCACCTCGGCCACGTTCCAGGCACTGACCAAATGCCGGCGCGAGTCTGGATTCTTCTTGATCCCCTCGATTAAATTCGTAATCTGGTCAATCGTCCGGCCATCAGGTGTCTCCCACGAACGCCACTGGGAGCCGTAGACAGGTCCCAAATCTCCGTTCTCATCCGCCCATTCATCCCATATTCTTACGCCATTTTCTTTCAAATAAGCAATATTGGTCTCTCCGCTCAGGAACCACAGCAGCTCGTGAATGACCGATTTCAAATGAATCCGTTTGGTGGTCATCAACGGAAACCCCTGAGACAGATCAAAACGAAGCTGCCGTCCGAATACAGAGATTGTTCCGGTGCCGGTCCGGTCTTCCTTCGGTGTTCCATGATCCAATACATCCTGCAGCAAGTCCAAATAACTTCTCATATCATATGCCCCCGTATCGTTTTAGTGCGAGTTCAAAAAGTCAACTTATAGTTATCTTTATTATGTTCGGAAATAGAGAGCTAATCAATCTATTTTCGCTTCCTACTTATTCTTTCTCCCCATATTGAACACCCTCATCGAAATAAGGAACGCCTTTCTGCTGCTGAATGAGACTGCTTATCCCCTTTTGGTAATAAGGCATCAGCAAATCGGCTCTTGGAAGTTCAATCCATTCCACCTCGGCTACTTCCTCGGGCACATTGGTCCCTAACTGCCCGCCGATGATCTTGGCGTGAAATGTGATAAGCAAATAATGCTTGCTGCTCTCAGGTGTCCGAAGCTCATTAATAGCCGCAACATCCAGCACCTTGATATCAAGTCCCGCCTCTTCCTTCACTTCGCGGATTAAGGCCTCCTGCAGCGTCTCCCCCTGCTCCACCGTTCCGCCGGGAAGTGTCCAAGTATTTCGGCTTCCTGTGTTGTGTACCATCAGAATCCGGCTGCCATCATCGCTTGGCAAGAGCGCATAGACAATATCAATCCGATTCATATCGATGTCCTCCTCTACCGTGTCGGCTCACTTCCGACCAAACCGCTCCTATGCAAAAAAAGTCGGCCACCCTTTATCGGATGACCGGCCTCTGACAAGCGCTTGAAATTATCCGAATACTCCGATAATACCCGCTAACAGTACAATAATCGCAAAAATCATACGGTAATATACAAATACCTTCATTGGCTTCTTCTGGAGATAGGAAATAAATTTGTTGATGACAGCCAAAGCGACGATAAATGATACCAGAAAACCAACGCCAAGCGAGACAAGCTCCATCGAAGTCATGCTGCCAAACCCGCCGATTTTGATGATCTTAAGCGCACTCATCCCGACCATGACCGGAATAGCAAGGAAGAAGGAAAATTCTGCTGCTGCTACTGTCGTTAATCCGGCAACCCAACCGCCAATGATTGTGGAAGCGGATCGGGACATGCCCGGAATAATGGCCAGGCATTGAAAAGCGCCGATGATCAGAGCCTGCTTCACGGTCACATTGAGCTCGTCACCGCCGCCGCCGGGCTTATTGTTGCGGAATTTATTCTCCGCATACAACATCCACAAACCGCCGAAGAAGAGTGAAAATGCCACAACAACCGGGGTGAAGAGATGCTTGTCAGACCAGTCATTCAGCAGAACGCCGAATACGCCGCCCGGAATGCAGGCAATCGCCAGCATCAGCCAAAACCGAAAGCCGGAGCGCTGGAAGCCTACCTTTTGAGGGAAGAAATTTACCAGCGTATCTTTGATCTTTTTCCAATAGAGTACAATCACGGCCAGTATGGCCCCTAATTGAATGACATAAGTATACATTTCAACATATGATGGCGTCGTTCCGCTAAAGCTCAGCAGGTTGGTGAAAATGACCAGATGTCCTGTTGAAGACACGGGCAGGAATTCCGTAATCCCTTCGACAATTCCCAGAATAATCGATTTTAATATTGTGAAGATATCTTCCATAGTGTCTAACTCTCCTTTGACCAACTCTTATCCATAGAGTGCGAAATAAACATACCTCATTACTTTAACAGCATCGCTTGCTCAAAATCAACTATCTGGACAATTCCCTACTTTTATCCTATGAAATCAAACCATTCATCCATGACTTAGAATTGACATCAATATCACTATATCGTAATATTACGATATATAAATATAAAACGGGAGGACAACCGAATGGACAATAACATCAAGCGTTATGAAGAAGCTTCCGAGTTACTCAAGGCGCTCGCGCATCCGGTACGGCTATGTATCGTGAAGGGCCTTCTGGAGAAAAAGGAGTGCAATGTGTCCTATATGCAGGAATGCCTTGGCCTGCCGCAATCGACGGTATCCCAGCATTTGCAGAAGCTGCGCAGCCTGGGCATTGTGGAGACGGAACGCAACGGACTAGAGGTGCTGTACCATGTATCGGATACGCGGATCACGCAGCTGGTTGAGTTACTTTTTAAGGAGGAATAGCACATGGGTAAAAAGATACTTATTGTCGGCGGGGTTGCCGGAGGAGCTTCGGCTGCCGCCCGATTGCGCCGGCTGGATGAAGAAGCAGAGATTATTATGTTCGAACGGGGCTCATTCATTTCATTCGCCAATTGCGGGCTCCCCTATTATATCGGAGGTACGATTCAGGACCGCTCCATGCTCCTGGTTCAGACACCCGAAGCGATGCACCAGCGCTTTCGGATCGATGTGCGCATCGACAGCGAGGTTATTGCCGTTCATCCGGAGCAAAAATCGGTCACAGTCAGAAGCAAGAGCCGCGGTGAATACGAAGAGTCCTTTGATTCGCTCATTCTGTCGCCCGGGGCGAGTCCCCTTCGGCCTGCCCTGCCCGGGATCGAGAGCCCGCAGATCATGACGCTCCGCAACATTCCGGATACGGACCGGATCAAGCATCATATCGAGGAAAAGGGCATCCGGTCTGCTGCCGTCATTGGCGGAGGGTTCATCGGGGTGGAGATGGCCGAAAATCTGCGTGAAATCGGGCTGGAGGTTACGCTTATTGAAGGCGGGCCGCAAATTCTTGCCCCTTTCGACGCCGACATCGCCGGCGCCCTGTCCAAGGAGCTGGAGGCTCAGGGCGTCAAGCTTCTACTCTCTCACAGTGTGCAGGGCTTTCGGGAGCTTGGCGATAGGACGGAAGTGATGCTGTCCGGCGAGTTGGCTCTGTCTGCGGAGTTGATCATCCTCGCAATCGGCGTGGCTCCGGATACCAGGTTCCTGCAGGGCAGCGGCATTGAGCTTGGTCCCAAGGGACATGTCTTGGTTAACGACAAGCTGCAGACTAACCGGCCGGATATTTTTGCAGTGGGTGATGCTGTCCAGATTACCGACTTTGTCAGCGGTACACAGACTGCAGTTCCGCTTGCGGGCCCGGCCAACAAGCAAGGCAGAATCGCCGCAGACAATGTATGCGGCCTGGGTACGACGTATAAAGGGACGCAAGGGACCTCTATCATCAAAGTGTTCGGTCTGACAGGGGCAGCCACGGGTCTTAATGAGAAGACGTTGCAGCGGCTGGGCATGCCTTACCAGGTGACCTATGTCCATCCGAGTTCACATGCCGCCTATTATCCGGGAGCTATACCTTTGACCATCAAGCTGCTGTTCAATAACGAAGGGACTGTTCTCGGAGCACAAGCCGTCGGCTATGACGGCGTGGACAAACGAATAGACGTAATCGCAACCGTCATCCGTCTCAAAGGGAGCGTGACCGACCTAACCGAGCTGGAGCTGGCCTATGCCCCTCCCTATTCCTCGGCGAAGGATCCGGTTAATATGGCCGGGTACACCGCTGAGAATATTCTGACAGACAAAACTTCGGTGTTCGTGCCTGCCGAATTGGAAACTCGCGATCCTGCCTCAACGCTGCTTCTCGACGTAAGGTCACCGCTTGAGCATGCGAACGGCCATATTCCCGGCTCCCTTAACATATCTGTCGACGACCTCCGGGGAAGATTATCTGAACTGGATTCCGGGAAAGAAATATGGGTGTATTGCCAGGTTGGCCTTCGCGGCTATACCGCCTCCAGCATCCTTCGGCAGCACGGCTTCCGCGTCCGCAATCTGACCGGCGGATACAAAACCTATCTTATGAGCCGGTACGCCCCAGAACCGTATTATCCATCCTCTGACGCTGAGTTGGAGACAGCAGCAGCGGCGGTTGAGCCGGCTTCCGCCTCCACCTCGGACCGCAAAGAGCGCCTGGCTGCGGATACGATTACTGCCGACGCTGAGCTGGATGCCTGCGGATTATGCTGTCCCGGCCCGCTAATTCAAGTCAAGCAAGCGTTGGACCAGCTAAACCCGGGTCAAGTGCTGCACGTAACCGCTACCGATCCGGGATTCTACGAGGATATCGCCTCCTGGGCCAAAATGTCGCAGCATCACGCGCTTCAGATCAACAAATTGCCCGCAGGGAAGATTGAAGCCTATGTGAGAAAGGGCGACCCTGCTGACCAGGGATCCGTTGGTAAACAGACCTCTTCATCCACGGGCGCGGAGGGGACGTCCATGGTTGTATTCAGCGGTGATTTGGACAAAGCGATCGCCTCCTTCATCATTGCGAACGGCGCTGCGGCCAGCGGCAAAAAAGTCACGATGTTCTTCACCTTCTGGGGATTGAACATAATCCGCAAACCGGAGAAGGTACAGGTCCACAAAAATCTGATCGAAAAAATGTTCGGTAAGATGATGCCGCGCGGCAGCCGCAGGTTAAGCCTCTCAAAAATGAACATGATGGGGATGGGGGCCAAGATGATTCGGGGCGTTATGAAAAGCGGCAATATTGCCTCCTTGGAGGAACTGATGCAATCCGCGCTTGACCAGGGCGTTGAACTCGTAGCCTGTCAAATGTCAATGGATGTTATGGGTATCCAGCAGGAAGAGCTGATTGAAGGCATCAAAATCGGCGGCGTAGGCTACTATCTCGGTAAAGCCGACCAATCGGGCATTAATCTGTTCATCTAATTATTCCGTGGCAAGTTGAACTGAGGATTGACACTGATTTACAACCTATAAAATGTTCTTATATACAAATATGCGGCAAGCTCAGCACAATACAGAGCTTGCCGCTTTATTCATTTAACCGTCTTGTTATCCGCTTCCGCCAATTATTCCGTTGATTCAACAGGTTCAAATATCTCTCCGTTAAACCTGTATACTTTCAGCGTTGTTTGCGGCGGTGCGGTACGGGTTACGTCATCATCCGCCAATTTGAATACCGTCTCCCAATGGTACAACCAACCCTCAATGACTTGATAGCTGCCAGCCAACAGGGAATGACTCCCTGCGAGCATCGCATTTCTTCCCTTTAACCAGCCGTTCCAGACTTCCTTGAACTCTCCGTTATCCAGATACCATAAGTGAGCCTCATATACATCCACTCCGGTCCCTCCGGTACGATCGACCGTTTCGAAGATCATCTTCAATTCCACGTCTTTCGCCATGCCGGGATGAAGCTGCTCTACCTTCCAATCTTTCTCTGCGATCAACTTGTATTCTCCATCCGCACCAGAATCAAAAACAAAAAATTGGCCCAGGTGGACTCCGCCGTCAATACCCGCGATGATTTCCAGTTCGCTGTCCGTATCCAGTTGGACCTCGACATAAGACAATCCTTCCAAATAGTATTCATCTCTTTGGCCCTGCTCAACAATCCACTTTGCTATTTGGTCCCTTAACGGTAATTCTGCTTGCGCCGAGGCAGGCGGCTCTTCGTTAACAACCTGCCTCTCTGTAGGGGAATGGGCTTCGGTCGAATTGGCGGTGAAGTGATTGGATACTAAAACCCCCAGCAGCAACAGCATGAGACCAGCAATGAATGTAATCGTCTTCTTTTTCATTGTTCAGGGCACCTCGTATCGGATTTGAGCTCGTATACCCTCATTGTAACAGAACTTGTTTTCCAAGAAATGAAAAGTTTTGTTAAAAATACAACGGAGCTTGACGATAACGGTCTCGACCGAGGTTTATTCTACCGATTTGACAGTGATATGGAGTGAAAGGAAGAGGGTGAAAGCCCCTCTTCCTTCCGGTTTTTGATGATCGGTCTTAAACCAGCTTCTGGCCGCAGTTCGGGCAAAAATTAGCGCCTTCATTCTTTGCGCCGCAGTTCGGACAGAAGTTCGGCTTTTGGCCGCTCCCCTGAGCCGGAGAGCCCGGATTCGCGGACGAATTGCCAGAAGAAGACTGATTCTGATTCTGGTTCATGTTCTTCATCATCTCGCCTGCGAGATTCATTCCCATCATCATTCCAGCCATGTCACCGGCAACACCGCCGCCCTTTACTTTCCCTGAAGCAATGCCGTCCGTCATGCTGACCTGCTGGTATTTTTGCAGATTGCCGATCATTTCATGCGATGCCGTCTTGGTGATCATGTCCTGGATTTCCTTCGGATAGTTGAAGCTCATCACCTGGAAGCCGGTAATCGAGATCCCGTTATTAAGCACCTCCATATCCAGATCCTCGCGAATTCCCTTGGCAATATCGGAGGCATTTGCCTGAAGATTGAACATATCCTTGCCTTCCCGGCTGATCCACTTCATCAGCAACTGATCAAGCACCGAAGTGATTCGGATTTTGACATCCTCAACCAGATAGCTGTTGCGAATACCGGCAATTTTATCGATCAGCGTTACATAATCGGTGACCTGGAAGGTAAAAGTGCCGTTAGCCCGAATCGGCATCCCGCCCGGAAGCTGCGGCGTTGGAATCAGCACCGGATTTTGCGTTCCCCATTTCACCGTAAATTCCTTCGTATTCACGAAGAGAACTTCCACTCTCATGCCGCTGTTAAAGCCGAATTTGAAGCCCTTCAGCGTCGACAGGAACGGGATAATATCCGAATCGATATTGTACTCGCCGTCGTCCTTGAAAATCCCTTCGATCTTGCCATTATTCACGAAGATTGCATCCTGACCGGGGCGAATGATCAGCTTACTGCCCTTCTTTATTTCACGATTGCTCCATTTCCAAAAAATCATATCCTCTCGGAACTCTTCCCATTCCACTACATTGGCAAACTGATTCTTAAAAAATCCCATGCTCATCCATCCTCTCTAAAATGATCCTCTGCTGCCGCTGTGACTGTGTCCTCCGCCTGTTCTGCCTCCGCCGCCTCCGCCGCCGCTGTTCGTGTTGCGTTCAATTTTGCGTTTGGAGACCGTAGTACGGATATATTGATCCTTTCTGGAGACCACGCCAGAATTTCTGGAGTCTTCATAAGTAAACCGGTTCACCGTTACGCGTCCTCCCGCATTCGCCGCCATGATGCCTACGGCAATACCGCCCACTGCCAGCGATACAATCAACTGGAACCAGCCGTTGGAAATAATAGATTCCTCATCATCGTCCGAGGCAGGTGTATAGTCTGTCCGCGGGACGCCTGGGCTGGAGATTCCCGAGCTACCGCTGCCCGGATCGTATTCTGGCGCCGGCTCGATGCCCATGAACTCATTCGCTTTATCTAAAAACATCGTAAATGCCTGCTCATAGTCCCCTGCTGACAAAGAAGTAGTAATCAAATCGCGGATTTGATCGGCCCGTTCATTGTTCACATATTCCATCCCTTTATAGAACCCGGACACATACAGTTCACGGTTGTTCATGTCCAACGTCAGCATCACCGCACTGACATTGGGCACATCGGAGTTCCGTTCATATTCATCGTAGAAATCACCCATCAATACCTGGACATCCGTTCCAGCTGGGTTATTGGAAGTATACACAATAAAGTCCGTGTCCCATCTTTGGCTGTATTCATTAGCACGCTGATTTAATGTTTCGGCCTGGCTGCTGCTTAACAGCCCTGCTTCATCATAGATTAACTGCTTTGTCTCATCCACGCTCGTTGCGTTAATCGTCTGAAGCGGGAAGAGCAGCAGGATACCGATCCAGATGGAGAGCAACCGCATCGCCCATTTGTTATTCATCACAGGAACCCACCTCCCATGCTCAAGGAGATCAGCTTCAGGATCAACAGCGTGCCTGCTGAGATGCCGGTGAACCAGGAGAATATCTTAAGCTTGCTAAGCGGCGGTTTGCCGACCACCTTACCGGTCTGCCCGTTCATCGCAAACATATGCTCCTGCCGATTGTAATCATAAGTCAGAATCCATACTGGGAGCAGCACATATCTCGCGCTTGCATGCGTCGTAGCAATGCGCTGATTCGAGTAATTCATAGTCGTGTATCCCGAGACAGAATCCTTGATGGCTGACCGGATATAACCGATAACCTTGTCCTTCGCCCGGGGAAGCAGCTGTGTGTCATTCTGACTGTATTTCTCAGCCATATACCCTGATAAGTAAGGCGTCTTGAATTCCTTGAGATGCTCGTAATAAAAGGGTTCGAGTTTATCCATCAGCGTATCGTCCATTTTATCCGCAGCATCCACCGGAACCTTGACATAATTGAGCTTCAGTCTGCGATAGACATCATAGTATTCGGTCTCGGTAATATGATAATCGCCGCGTGTATAGGATCTTACCTTGGTTCCCTCTCCGTAAACCTCAGCATCATGGTGAAGATCGTACAGCCAGAACGGGACATAAATCCCTGTAATCTCCTTAATCCGGTCCGCGGTCATAAAGCCGCTTGGGGTCAGCAATCCTCGCTTGCACCATTTACGAAAGGCCTGGATGGCTTCTTGTTCCGTTACCGTAAATGGGATGACCATGGATGGTGCAAGCTGTCCGCTCAATCGGTCGCCCAGCACGACCGGAGAGCCGCAGAAGCTGCATACAGTTGCTGAAGTGTCTTTGTTCGTAATCAATACCGCGCCGCAGCTCGTACATTGATATTCAATAGCTTCATCCTTCTCAAATACCTGCTGCGCTATCGGATCAAGCTTCTCCTCAATATTGTCTTGACGGCCGCAGCTCTCGCAGGTCAGCATCCCGCTGTCACCGTCAAACAACATATTGCCCCCGCAGTTGGGACATTTATACTCAATTACCGGCATTACACACTCACCCCGCTATGTTCAGCATCAAGCTGCCTAATTGTTCTGTTTGTCTTTCAGAGCTGCCAGTTCCTCCTGCGGACTGCGTGTCTCAGCATTGCTTAAGCCCATGCTCTCCTCCCAAGCTCTGAACTCCTCATCAAAATCCTTCGGACCCGCCTTTAATTCAGCCAGGGCCAACGCTTCATTCAAGGCCTGATCGGCCTTCGCCTCCAGCTCGTCAAAGGAGGTCCTGCCCTTCTGCTGCTCCCGGTTTAACTTCTCCGCTTCAGACAGCTTTTCCTTCAACTCCTGATTTTTAGCTTCCAGCTTCGTAAGATCAGAAGCAAGCTTCAGTTCCATTTGCTTCAGCTTTAATGTATGCTCTGCTGCCTGTCTGTAAGCAGCTTCAAGCTGCGCCAGCTTGCCGCTTTGCAGCTTCTTTTTTTCCAGAAATCCGAGGGCACGCTGCTCCTCGCCGGCTTCCACGGATTTTTCGGCATAGCGCTGAAGCTTGCTGATCTCGGCTTGGCATTCCTCCAGGGCACGTCTGGAGCGCTGCTCCTCAGCTTCTACAGCTGCAGTCTCAGCCTTAAGTGCACCCAGATCCATCTGGAGAGTCCGCAGATACTCCTTCACCGCTTGCTCCGGCTGCTTGGACGACTCCAATAAAGAGCGAATATTCACGCTCATAATCTCCGCAAATCTTGATATAATTCCGATCGTAATCTCCCCCTGTTCCACTCCGGATTTTTCACCTATGTAAATAATACTCCATTTTGCAGGTCTGGGTTTCATAAACATTCTGGCAGGTGTCAAAAAAAGAGGGCAAGACCACAGTATCGGTCCTGCCCTATCCATATCCTTAGGAGTAAAACGTAAAGACGGTCATTCAAAGTGAACGAATATTAACGGGAAATGACGTGAATTGGATGACCCTCAACCAATTCAGCAGCTTCCATCACGATTTCGCCAAGTGTAGGATGCGCATGAATCGTAAGGGAGATATCTTCGAGCGTCGCCCCCATCTCGATAGCAAGCCCAAGCTCGGCAATCAGGTTGGATGCTTCGATACCAACGATTTGCGCGCCGAGAACAACCTCGTTCTCTTCATTCGCTACGATCTTGATGAAGCCTTCAGGCTGATTCAAGGACGTTGCACGGCCATTGCCTGCAAATGGGAACTTGCCCGATTTTACCTTGAAGCCTTGCTCTTTTGCTTCCTTCTCGGTAAGACCCACGCTGGAGCATTCAGGATCTGTGAATACAACCGCTGGGATTGCTTTGTAATCCACTACGGATGGCAGGCCGGAAATCACCTCGGCAGCTACCTTGCCTTCGTAAGAAGCTTTATGCGCAAGCGCAAGTCCAGGAACGATGTCGCCGATTGCGAAAATCTTCGGATTGCTTGTGCGGCCTTGATGGTCAACCTTGACCAGACCACGGTCGGTCAATTCCACACCAGCAAGCTCCAGACCCAGATCTCCATCCGTGTTTGGACGGCGTCCAACAGTTACAAGCAGGTAGTCTGCAGTAACTTCCTTGTTCTCACCGTTCACAGAATATTTCACAGTAACACTCTTATCGGTTTGTTCTGCACTTTCCGCTTTTGCATTTGTTACGATTTCAACGCCAGTCTTCTCCATACTCTTCGCAACCAGGCGAGTCATATCCTTGTCAAAGCCAGGGAGAACCGTGTCCATGCCTTCGATGATCGTCACCTTGGTTCCGAACTTGGAGAACATTTGACCAAGCTCTGCGCCGATGTAGCCGCCGCCGATTACAACGAGGCTGCCTGGAACTTCTTGAAGCTCAAGCGCTTCAGTCGAGGACAGGATGCGTCCGCCGAACGGGAATGGCTTCAATTCAATTGGACGGGAGCCAGTAGCCAGGATGCAATGCTTGAAACGGTAACGCGGGGATTCATGATCGTTGAATGCGCGCGCTTCGCTCTCATTGATGAACATCACTTCGCCGCTGAATACTTCAATCTTGTTGCCTTTAAGCAGACCCGTTACGCCTTGAGTCATTTTCTTAACGACACCGCTCTTGAATTCCTGGGTCTTCTTGAAGTCAACCTTTACGTTTTCAGCCGTAATCCCGAAGGCTTCGCCATGAAGTGCAGCTTCATATTGGTGGGCAGCTGCGATCAGAGCCTTCGATGGGATACATCCGCGGTTCAAGCACACGCCGCCAAGTTCCGATTTATCGACGATGACGACCTTTTGGCCCAGCTGGGCGGCACGAATGGCCGCCACATATCCGCCGGGACCGGCGCCTACGACTAGAGTATCAATATCTAAAGAAGCGTCTCCTACTACCATGTTGTTATACCTCCATTACGAGCAGCTCTGGGTTGCCGAGCAGCTGTTTGATATAGTTCATGAAGTTTTGTGCCGTTGCACCGTCGATGAGGCGATGGTCAAAGCTGAGCGACAACGCCATGACAGGAGCCACTACAACCTCGCCGTTTCTCACAACAGGCTTCTCACTAATACGGCCCGTACCAAGGATAGCTACCTCAGGGTAGTTAATGATTGGTGTGAAGAACATACCGCCGGCAGATCCGATATTCGAGATCGAAATCGTGCTGCCCTTCATTTCATTAGCAGACAGCTTGCCATCGCGGCCGCGTGCAGCCAGATCACTGATGGCTTCGGCGATCATCCAGATGCTCTTGCGGTCTGCCGATTTGATTACCGGAACGATCAGGCCGTTGTCGGTATCCGTAGCAATCCCGATATCATAGTGCTTCTTGTAGACAATTTCGTTGTTCACTTCATCAATCGAAGCGTTAAGCGCAGGGAATTTACGGGATGCAGCTACCAGCGCCTTAACGATAAATGGCAGGTAAGTGACCTTGATGCCCTTCTTCTCGGCAACCGGCTTCATCCGTGTACGGAAGGCTACCAGCTCGGTTACGTCCACTTCGTCCATGATCGTAACGTGAGGAGCTGTATAGGCCGATTTAACCATCGCATTGGAAATCGCCTTGCGGATGCCCTTGAACGGTACGCGTTCTTCTTCCAGATCAGCGCTGCTCGAAGCTGCAGAAGCCGCTGCAGGTGCGCTAACCGATTCTTCGGATGCTTGGGAAGCTGCAGCTGCCGGAGCAGCAGAAGCACCGCCACTCTTGAATGCATCTACGTCCTCGCGAGTCACCTTGCCAGCTTTACCGCTGCCGGTTACTTGCGCAATATCAATCCCTTGCTCACGAGCATATTTGCGTACGCTTGGTGTTGCCAGCACTTCATGATTAGGAGCCGCCGGTGCAGCACCCGCTGCCGCGCCTTCTTTAGCGTCAGCAGGACTGGAAGCCGCAGGCGAAGAAGTCGTATCCGCTCCGCCCTTCGCCGAATCGGCTTCTTGGGCTTGTGCTTCTTCATGTGCCGGCTCTTGCTCAGGGATGTCGCCTTCCGCATCAATTACAGCCACAACTTGGCCTACGCGGAAAATCGCGCCATCCGTACCGAATACTTCAAGCACTGTACCATTGACTGGGCAAGGCACCTCAACGACAGCCTTGTCGTTTTGAACCTCCATTACGATATCTTCGTCAGTTACTTTGTCGCCGGCTTTGATGTGCATTTTAATAATTTCGCCTTCATGCAATCCTTCGCCGAGCTCAGGGAAGCGATATTCAAATTTAGCCACCTGGAAGACCTCCTGTTTCAATTTAGGATAGTTATAGTACGTGTTCGAAAAGTCAGATTTTCAGCACCGAGAAGGTTGTGAGAACCCGAAGAAGGAGGAACGGAGTGTAGGCAAAACCTACATGAGCAAAATGCTTCTAAAGGAAGCATACCTCGTAAGCATCCGCTCGGACTTCTAGGGTGAGCGCAAAATTCGATGTCGAATTAACCTCATGAATTACTTCGTGATCAAAAGATGACTTTTTGAACAACCTCTTATGATTTTGTCAATTAAAATTCAAGAACCTTGTTGACCCCTTCAATAATCCGGGCCGGGGTTGGAAGCCACTGATCTTCAATTTGTGCGAACGGATATACAGTATCCGGAGGCGTGATACGAAGCACTGGAGCTTCCAGATGCAGAATAGCTCTTTCATTGATCTGAGCGATAATCTCAGCCGCCATACCTGCGGATTTTTGAGCCTCCTGAACCACGATCGCACGATTTGTTTTCTTCACGGAAGCAACGATCGTATCGATATCAAGCGGCACCAGGGTACGAAGATCGATGACTTCAGCCTTGATTCCCTTTGTTTTCTCCAGCTCTTCAGCGGCCTTCACCGCTGTGTGAACCATCATGCCGTAAGCAATAATCGTAACATCGGAGCCTTCGCGCACAATGTTAGCTTTACCAAGCTCAACCGTATATTCTCCTTCCGGCACTTCCGCACGGAAAGCATGGTACAGATTCAAGTGCTCCATGAAGAACACGGGATCGTTATCGCGAATGGCAGAGATCATCAGACCCTTGGCATCATAAGGATTCGACGGAATAACCAGTTTGATCCCCGGAGTTTGGGCAATCAAGCCTTCGAGAGCATCCGTATGAAGTTCAGCCGCTTTAACACCGCCGCCGTATGGCGTACGGAATACAATTGGAGAATGATAGCGTCCGCCGGAACGGTAACGCATGCGCGCTGCCTGAACCAGAATTTGATCGAGCGCTTCGAAAATAAAGCCGACAAATTGAATTTCCGCTACAGGGCGGAAGCCTTGAATCCCGAGGCCGACAGCCATACCGCCAATTGCGGATTCAGCCAGCGGCGTATCAAATACACGCTCTTCTCCGAACTCCTTTTGCAAACCTTCTGTAACGCGGAATACCCCGCCGACATTACCTACGTCTTCTCCGAACAGCAAGACATTCGGATCCCGGTTCAACTCTACGCGCATCGCATCGCGAATTGCTTCTTTCATATTCATTTGTGCCATTGCTTCATATCCTCCTCAATAGAACTTCTTTCAGGCTTATTTAAAATCCGCTTTTTGCTCTTCCAGATGCTTAGGCGTTTGCTCGAACATGCTGTCAATCAAACCAGGAATCGTCATCTTCTCGGTTTGTTCCGCTTTCTTGATCTGTTCGTTCACTTTTGCCTTTGCTTCTTCCTTCACGCGGGCCGTTTCTTCATCGTTCCAAAGTCCTTTTTTCTCCAGGTACTTGGCAAGACGGACAATCGGATCCTTCTCGCTCCATTGTCCTTCCTCTTCCTTCGTCCGGTACTTACTTGTGTCATCGGACAAGGAATGCGGACGGAAACGGTAAGTCACAGCTTCGATCAACGTTGCTCCTTCACCGTTGCGCGCACGCTCAGCAGCTTCCTGAACCGCACTGATCACGGCAAATACGTCCATGCCGTCGATCTTGATACCGCGAATCCCTGCCGCTACCGCTTTATGAGCAATCGACAAAGCCGCTGTTTGCTTCGAGAACGGAGTTGTAATGGCGTAACCGTTATTTTGCACGAAGAAAATAACCGGCAGCTTATATACGCCTGCATAGTTCAATGCTTCGTAGAAATCTCCTTCAGACGATCCGCCGTCACCGGTATAAGTAATGGCAACTTGCTTCTGCTTCTTCAATTTATAGCCCATGGCAATACCCATGGCATGAAGAACCTGTGCGCCGATAATAATCTGAGGCATAAGTACGTTAACACCCTCGGGAATTTCTCCGCCGTGTTGATGGCCGCGGGAATACAGGAAAGCCTGGTACAATGGAAGACCATGCCATACGAGCTGAGGCATATCGCGGTAACCCGGGCAGACAAAGTCATTCTTGTCCAGTGCAAACTCACTGCCGACCATCGTCGCTTCTTGTCCGGATACCGGAGCATAAAATCCGAGACGACCTTGGCGTCCGAGGTTAATGGCGCGTTCGTCCCAAGTACGTGTAAATACCATACGGTACATTAATTCTTTCAACTGATCGTCCGACAAATTCGGGACCATATCTTTGTTAACAATTTCTCCATCCGGCGAAAGCACGGTTAAAGCTTCGACTTCCTCCGTATATACTTCATAAGGAATCTTGCTCATTTTCTTCACCTCGACAAAATATTTGATTATCATGTTCCTCTGTTATAGAATTATTATACAACTGTTTCATCCGATTAGTCAAAGGGATTGCGATAAAATGACTAAACTTTTTATCTTTGTACGTATAACAGTCGATAAATAATTGTATAACAGAAATCCTGCATTTGGCTTGTATGCGTTTTCTGTACTACTGGATATCTTAGCTTAAAGAGACTCCAAAAGCAAAATCTAAGAAAGCAGGGAGTGTGCCTAACTATGACAGATTCGCGTTATTTAAAGCGGACGATTATTAAGGAAGAGCTCGAAAGCCGGTATCTCGGAGAGAAGCGAAAGCTTCGAATCTACCTGCCGCCTGGCTATAACGAAATCTTAAGTTACCGCGTTGTATATTGTCAGGACGGTGAAGAGTTTTTTAACTTTGGGCGAATCGCGACCCATGCCAATCAGCTGATATTAGATGAAGGCATTGATCCATTCATCATTGTCGGCATTGAAGTCGATACTTCGATCCGAACTGAAGAGTATGCTCCCTTCGGGAATCGCTTTGAAGCCTACATGAACTGTATAACTGATGAGATTATTCCCTTCATTGAAAACAAATATCCCGTGCGGCGGGAGAAGCAAGAGCGTATTCTGGCCGGAGACTCGCTTGGCGGCTCCTTCTCTCTTCACCTGGCAATGAAACACAGCGATCTGTTTTGCAACATTATCAGCTTATCCGGCGCATATTACGAAGCATCGTTGAACATCATCGAATCCCACTCGGATCTCTCTTCCCTATCCGTCTTTATGGTTGTAGGTCTTCAAGAGCAGGCCTACACGACAGACACGGGAACCTATAACTTTGTCGAATTAAATCGGAGGGCCAAAGCTTTGCTGGAGGAGCGCGGAGCTAAAGTCTCCTATGCGGAGAAGGACGGGAAGCACCTTTGGGGCTTCTGGCAACAGGAATTACCGGATGCGCTTGTTCATTTTTTAGGCTAACTGCAAATAAAAAAAGTTGAGCGAGAAAACGCAAGGTTTCTCTGTTCAACTTTTTTTAATGTGTTTCAGTACTTATTTCGCTGCAGAAGGCTTCCATGTCAGCAATTTTGGCACTTTCAGCTTCGGGATAGCCCTTTCTTTATCTATAAAAGGCTGCTGTGCTCTGAATTCACGTTTTTGTTCGCGGATTTCAGGGAACGGCGCGGCAGCTTCCATTTAAAATGAACAGATAGCATGCGGGCAAAAACGATCAGAACGAACAGGAATAACAAGCCTACTGTATTACTGAAGATGCCCAGTCCAACACTAAGACCGCCAAGCATTGCCCATACCGCATAAATCTCATCTCTGAGCACAAGCGGCTTCCGTCCGGCAAGACAATCCCGAATCATGCCTCCGCCAATCCCCGTAAGCACGGCAGCAACGACAACCGCAATTAATGGATGGTTCATGTTTGTAGCATATAGAGCCCCTTGGATTGCAAAGGCGGATAAACCAATTGCATCAAACAACGCTTCCGTCTTCTTCCAATGGGGAATCCATTTGATCGGAAGCAAAAAAGCGGCAAGGATCGATAACACCGCCCACAGAATCAATTCCCCTTGTGACCATAAGGTTGTAACAGGAACTCCAATTAATACATTGCGGATGACCCCGCCTCCAAAAGCCGTTACTAATCCCAGGACAAGCACACCTAGGATATCATAGTCCTCCTCCATTGCCACGAACGCGCCTGACATAGCAAAGGCAGCTGTGCCAATGATGCTGAAAATATCAAATAAATGCATTTTCTGTTCTCTGCTCCCTCTCACATGCAATGTTTCTCCGTCCATTGTATTCCGGGCAGCTTAAATTGTGCAAGCTTAAAAGTTGAATTATACTATATAAGTTGAACTATATACGTAGAAAGGGTATAAGTGTGAAGTGTGCTGTAGAAGCGCAAGCGTTCGCCTTTGTGAGTGGATTTCCACCTTATGATGGCTTAGTTCAATCAGAGAAATCCGCGAGCAACAGCGATCGTAAGCACACTTCACACGTTGCCCTCAAACGTAAAATTCAATAGTTCAACTTATATAATATTTAATATTGATAAGATGAACTACCGGATTGAGACCAAGAAAGGAAGATTTCAGACATGGAAGAGAAACGGGTATATATTTTTGCCGGCGGCCAAATTGACCCCTCCTGTCTTGAGCAAATCGCATTCACTGAAACTGATATGATCATCGGAGCTGATCGCGGCGCTTTATTTCTAATCCAACACGGCCTGTCTCCTGATATTGCAGTCGGTGATTTTGATTCCGTCAGCCCTGAAGAACTGGATTTGATCACCGCAAACAGCAAGCAATTCATTTCTTGTGATGCCATAGACAAAGATTTAACAGATACGGAGTTGGCTTTTGATCTGGCAATCGACAATAAAGCCACCGAAGTGACGATGCTCGGCGTATTGGGAACCCGGTTTGACCACTCTCTGGCCAATGTACACATTATGATGCGCGGGCTGCAGCATCAAATCACAAGCTCCATCTGGGATGCGAATAATTATATTACCCTGACCGGAACGAGCTGCGAGCTGGAAGAACGAGGCTATACATATGTATCTTTGCTTCCTCTGACCACAGAGGTAACAGGAATAACACTGGAAGGCTTCATGTATCCCCTGGAGAACGCAACGATTAAGATGGGACAATCCCTTGGTGTCAGCAATCGCCTGACCCATGGCCGAGGAGTAATCCGGATAGACAGCGGCTTGCTGTTAATTATTCAGAGCAAGGACTGAAACAGAAGAAAACGTCTTTAAAAATGACAGAATCGTAATATCTGCAAGTCTATCTTTATACGAATTAAAAGCACGGAAATCCCTTGATGTATCAAGGAATTTCCGTGCTTTTTCTTTTCCTCCCCCACTTAAATTCTTACTTTTTTGTAACTTTAATCTGTTTTTAATAATCAGAGGCAATCCCTTGCCCTGCAAGCAATACAGCAATTATGGATGATTTTGGGTAAATAAAAAGCTGTTATACTCGGTTTACAAGCTAGTCGACAAAATACAAGAAATTTGGAGGTATACTAACATGAACAGACACACACTATTCCAAAAAGTACTGACAATTGGAATCGCATCGACTATCGGATTCGGCACATTGCTTGCTGGCGGAGCCGAAGCGGCACCGGTACAACAAGCGGAAAGCACTGCAGTATCTAAAGGCACACAGGTTGTTAATTACGGAAAAAAATTCATGGGTACCCCATATAAATTCGGAGCCTCTACGTCTACAACCAGAGTATTTGACTGCTCTTCCTTTATGAAGCATATTTTCAAGAAATACGGCGTGACATTGCCTAGAACTTCTGCTCAACAATCCAAAGTCGGCGTTGCCGTATCCAAATCTAATCTGAAGGCAGGAGATTTAGTATTCTTCTCAAGCGGCAGCCGCTCCACCGGAAAAAATGTTACCCATGTCGCCGTATATATGGGGAATGGCAAAATTCTTCACACGTATGGCAAACCAGGCGTAACTGTATCCAACTTGAATTCTTCTTTCTGGAAAAAGGCTTATGTTAAAGCTCGCAGAGTACTCTAGTAATTGATCTCATAGCATGACCTCGACCGCACAAGGGCTGCTGCCTGGCAAAACTGCCAGAAGGCAGTCCTTTTGTCATCGAAGCACATATCCCGTTCCCCTTACGGTATGAATCAGCTTATGGCGATGACCTTTATCAATCTTTTTTCGTAAATGCCTGATGTATACATCCACCACATTCGTGCCCGTTGAGAAATCATAGCCCCATACCTCCTGGAGAATAAGTTCTCTCGGGCAAACCTGTTCAGCCCGCTTCACCAGAAAACGCAGCAATTCAAATTCCTTGACAGTTAATCTAATCAACTCTTCGCCCCGAAACACCCGCTTGGCCTTGAGCTCCATCCTCAAGTCAGCATATGCAA
This sequence comes from Paenibacillus apis, assembly GCF_018333295.1. Taxonomy (NCBI): domain Bacteria; kingdom Bacillati; phylum Bacillota; class Bacilli; order Caryophanales; family Paenibacillaceae; genus Paenibacillus; species Paenibacillus apis. Next base: position 48,408 of record NZ_BORS01000012.1, on the reverse strand, counting down.
GCTCTAAAGGATTGCCGTCCGCAATGCGTCTGAACAACTCAATCCAGTGACGTACACGAATGGCTAGCTCCTCGGTTGGGATACTTCCCTGCAATACCTCATGCGCTCCAGCAGAATAGGCTTGGGCTAATTGCCCGCTGGTCCAGTCCTCTACAATAAAAATCCAGGGCAAGGATAACCGGATATCCCAGGCTCTCAGCCGATTCCAGGCAATATCTTTCAGCGATGACGCGAAGATAAGGCATGCTTCCGGGGCGATTCGATCCATGTGCGCCTTCGCTTCATCTATATCCGGATACAGCCAAGGCTCAAAGCCAAGCTGCTCCAGCTCCTCCTTGCGCTCGGAAGCGTCAAAATGATTTGCCTCAACGATTAATATACTGTCCTTCATTTCATCTCTGCCTCCAGCCTTGTTAGATCCGGGTAATTCCAATTACAGTTAAGATGGGCAAAATAAAAGCAAACCATTCCTTACCGAAATGGTCTGCTCCAAGAATACTGTATGCCGCTACCCCCCCACTAGAGCACTTCAGCGCAACAGCAGGCGAACACGGGAGCCTTCAGCGGCAATTCCACTCATAGTATCCAGCCTCTGCGGCATCTCGTTTATGGGCATACACTTCCTCCGCTGCAAAAGGCAGATTGCAAATTCCCGATGAGACATAAGGAAGTCCTGATACGGAATCCTTATCGGCCAGAAATCCCTTGGCTCTCACCACTCTCCCTCCCCCCAGGGCATAGTTGTTGAACCGGCTTACTCCTGCAGGAATCCCTTGGAGAAATACCAGCATACCGGGTTCATCCAGCGTATTGCTCCAATCTTCCTGTGAAATTGTCGGCATCGTGAACAAGTAAGTCCATCCAAGCCGCCGCACGGCCGTATTGTGGCTTTCTATAGCTCGGGAAAGGTCCTGTTCAATGGAGCGCACAATCGTCGATCTTCGCAGCTGGTCGAATTTCTCTGGATCTGAGAGCAAATTCGGAAACAAGGTATCCGGAAGCTCCCCGCGCTTGCCTTGAATTTGCTCACCTGTCAGATGGTCAATGACAGTAACCTGATCATCCAGTGTAAATGCGGCACTATAGCCTTGCTTGTCCTCATAGATAAACGGTTTTTTGGGCATCCATTGATGGGAGGACTGGATAACATGGCTCCCGTCCATTTTATCCGCAAGTTCATACATATAGTATCCGTCATAATCAATAACAACCACTGCCGGAATGTACAGCATGAATGCATTCATCGCCGCCTTATCGTCTGCAATGTCAAAATTGTAGCCTAGAGAGCTCTGCAGCACGGATAGCGCCTCTTCTTTGTTTACCCTTGATTGCTTGTCCGAAGCATAGCCGTACTCGTCAGCCTGTAAATAGTTGCGAGTCAGAACAACACCCGCATCCTGCACTGCTGTCCTAAGCGCTGTTGTATACTGGATTTCCAGCACTCGAGTCTGCCGGAGCTGTCCGGTGTCCCATCCCGCCATCACACAGAGCGGCAAGAGAATGATCACGAAGATCAATGACCAATCAGTAATCTTCATTTAGGATCATCCCTCCGTATGTAAGTTTTCCGCTGCTCCCTTCTTTCCCGGTCAGCCCAACCAAGTACCCGGATAAAATCTCATAGGTCGATCGTGAGCGGGGAATAAGTGTCACCACCCAGAAGTCTCCCAGTTCCATCATATACAGATTTCGGTCCAGACTCGCATTCCCGCCGGAGTCGTCAGGATATAACACCTCCATCACATCTTCAGTAAAGTAAGCATCATAGACCACCTTAAATTCATGTTGAAAGGTCGCTGCATCTGCCGGGTCACCGTATTCCGGATGGTATTTCTTGTGTCTATGCTCCAGCTCAATATCGAACACGACACCGCTGCGCGCAAGCTCCCCGCTGAAGTCCTCGACCATCTCTGGCGATACATACCCTTTATTTCTTACCGCATCGGTAAATTGCACCAGACTGTTATAAGCAGCAAGCATGCGCAAATCCTCTTCGCGCTGAGCTGTCTGCATGAACGGGAAAAACAGGATCAGCACAATGGCCAGCAATGCGGCAGTAATTGTTGATAGCGCATTCCCCACCTTTCTCCCCCTAATCTTTGTTAAATTGGATGGTTATCAGACCATCAGCTCTTCCCGTTGTTACCGAAGCCGTATAGGATGCTGATAAATCAATCACACCAAGCAGGCTGCGAAGATCCTGATCGTATAATGCAGCGGGATCATTCAAATCCGGAAGAATCGGCTGGATGACCTCCCCCTCAACCACGATTTCGGCACCTTCGGCCGCCCAGCCGCGCATTCCGTACAAGACCTGCAATCCGCTGTATGCACCTGGACCCGGAATGCCCGACCCATCAATTCTAGGCAGCGCCTCTTTGCCATAGGCAACGGTGTGCTTCTGATTTTGAATATAGGCTTCAGTATGTTTGAGAACAGCATCCTGCATTTGAGCCTGCTGCAGGACACCCCATAATGCCATGACAGCGATCGAGGCTCCGGTGCCTGCCCACAGCAACACTTTAATCGGACTATTCATAGCAAGGTTCTCTTACGGACTAACTGTAGTTTGCGTGAAGACCAGACCGCGTACAACATTTGAATTGTCTTTAATCACCTTGGCCTTGAACTTGCCGCTTGGATTCACGTATTCGTCAAGCTTCTCATTCCAGGTATTGCTGATATTGGCCCCGCTCGCCCCGATAACAGAGCCATACTGCTCATTCGTCAGAGTCCCTGTGATACGCAGCATATCCCCGTACCATTCACCGGCTGCATTTTTACCCGTCTTTACCTGAATTCCAAACTCTACGCGATCCTTGAACTTTCGCAGCGCATTGGTGACCTGGGATCCGCTGACTGTGGTATCGTCATACACCGTGAAGGAAGCTTGCGACAGCTCGGTTTGGATATCCGAGAAATTATTTTGCGCCGTTTTGGTAGCCTCCTGTGCGGATACAAATAAAATGACCACAATCGTAATCAATGCGATTGTCAAAAAGATTCCTGCGGCTACTTTCAAAGCGGAAGACGCATTATTCATAACTATTACCTCCTGTGAATAAGTAAATTGCTTTTTGAACTCACATTATAAGTGCTGAATTTGTTCAAAATAGATGTCCATCTGCCGGAAGCTCATCCAGATTAACGGGATGACCAAGTATCCGAATATCAGGGAATACATCGGTGCGAACCCGAAGATCCGCCCCAGCTCAGCCTTCGTATCCAGCGATTTTTCAAAATGAAGGCGTCTTTGTTCAAATTGAAAGGACATGTCGCTTTCCAGATCATCAAAAGCCGCGTGAATCGTTATTTTCTCATTGGCCAGGATCAGCTTGTCTACAAGCTGGCGAAATTCCTCCAGTCCGGCTTCTTCTTTTAGTTCCAGAAGAGCAGCTTCCGATCCATGCGAGAAATGCAGCAGGCATTTTTGCAGCGGCTGTCTGAAGATGACGGCATAGCTGTACATCCATTCCAAAATCTCTTCGACCGAAATCCTGTCTAATTCCCTCAAAATATAAATCATTGTCTGAAACTGATAGACTTCATTCTTTCTGTCCATCATCCTGATTCTTCGCTTTAGCAACAGCATCAAGTACGGCATGTAATAACCGGCCATACCGATTCCGGCCGCCGCCGGAAGCTCCCACCACTTAAAATACTCCCGATCAAGCCGGTTCAGCTTATCGATAATCCGGGCAGAAGCAGCCTCTGCCTCGAGCTCTGGTGCGGATCGCTTATGGCTCCTTTCTATTGCAGTTCTCATAATCTCGGCCTTTAACTGCTCCCTGTCCATCTCTGAACGAACGGCACTGGAGTGTAGAAGCTGCTTGTCCATGGCAACAGCTCTTTCAGCAGCCTCCCGATCCTGGGAGGAAAGCGAGCCGAAGAAGGTGTATCCGGCAGGAGGCTCATTCTCGATCCACTGCTTGCTTTTCCAGTGCATACTGAATGCTCCGCCCACTGCGAGCGTCGTGCACAGGATAAACAGCAAGATTCGGCGAAGCTGAAACAGCTCCAGGCTCTGTGAATGGTTGGTGTCCTTCAATAGCTGCTGGAGGTGAACCCGTGCTCGGGAGCCCGGGAGCGGGATAAAGCAAAGTGCGACTTTCCTGAACCCGCGAAGCCGGTAGAGCTTCGTCTCCCAGTTTAATTTGTCTTCCCGGTGACGAGCAGCGTACTCTTCCTCGCCCTTCAGCTTCTGCAGCAGCAATGTACTCATCAATACGATGAGCAAAAGACCCGCCTTCACAAGAAGCCCTGGCTTGCTTAAGTAGAACTGCTCTGTTAAAGGAAAGCTGGAAATGGCCCAGCGTTCGACCAACCGGGTAAAGAATACCGGAAGCAGCGCGATGAAGCTTAGTCCTTTCAGCAGATAATCCAGTCTTTTTCTACGAAGCACATCCAGCTGAATTTCTCCGGTCAAATTGCCCAGTCCGCGCAAATAGAGCGATCCCTTTCCCTTGTTCTGATCCCCGAACTCCATGATTAACTGGGATATTCCGGCGAATGCCTTCAGAAAGCGATTAGGAGCGGTCTCATAATAATGCTCCAATGCTTCTGCAGGCTTGCTGTCCGTAAGCGCATCATGAATGAATCTTGCATGGCGGCGGATCGGTTCAGCGGCATCTTCCCCCGCTTCTTCAACTGCGTCCGCTGCCATACCATGTCGTTGATAAGCATGTCTCACACCCGACAAAAGAGAGAGCATGCCCTCAAGCAGCATGACCTCCATCCGATTCACCTTCAGTTCCAGCAGCAGGCCTTGAATGACCGCGCCGACGATGATCGAGGTAAGGGCGAAGATTACGCCGGGGTTCATGACCAATAGGCCAACTAATGTTGCCGCATTTATTCCGGCCAGCGCATAGAGCATTTGCATACTCTGGATCCGGAGTGTTCGTTCCTCATACATTTGCATTACCGACATTCTTGAACGTACCTTCATCAGCAAGTAGCGTATCCACGCCGTCCTTACGGCAAGCGAATAAGATCTCAGCAGGAATTGCTGCCAAAGCCCTTTATAGCCTGCTTGGGACTGCATTTCTTCACTTGATCCCGCAGTAACAGCTTCCATCCTTCCCTTGCGCCGGCCAAGCATCATAAGAAGCAGGAAGAGGACAAGGGAACCGCCGGCCGTCAGCCAAAGCAGGGCTCTAAGCTCCAATATTCTCCCTCCAGACCTCATCGGTAAAATCCAGAAATGAGACAGCATCCTGACTTTGCATGGACTTTGCCATTTCTGTACGGCTAATCAAGGATAATGGCTCGACAGCTACATAAGCCCCATCTCTGTATTCCACAATCGTCCGCTCATTGTAGCTCTTTCTCCTTCCGAGGAACCCTCTGCCTGTCTCCTCGTCGCCGGCCTCTCTGCAGCATTCGGTAATCCGCTCAATATACCGATTTCCCTGGGCATCCTTGCACAGGTGAATATCAAAATCGATGACATCGGCTACCTGTTGCTCAGCAATAGTCTCATCACGGAAAACACCGCTTTTCAGCAAAGAATTGCGTAAGGACTCGATCAGATTGCGGAAGGTTTTGGCGTGATGCGTGAATACGGTAAACAAGCTTGCCACTTGTGCTGTCTGAATCATCCAGGAGGCGACCTCATCGGTTGCCACCTCACCGAGGATATGTACTGTCCCGTCCGTCTTCTTCTGTAGATCCAGTCCGGCTTGCCCTGAGACTGTATTTGTCTCTTTAAAGCTGAGAATATTCCGCGAAGAATAGATTCGCCGCAAATTCAACTCGAAGGACATCTCCTGAACACGCAACGTATAGGTCGGATCGATATGTCTGACCAAAGCCATTAGCAGAGTTGTCTTGCCGGAGCCCTGCGCTCCCGTAATTGCCGTAATTCTTCCGCCCTTCATCAAATATTTCAGCAATGTAATGGGAAGGACGGCGTTTCTGCCCAGAATCAAGTCCGGCAATGTGGCATTTTGAATATCAAATTTCCGGATAAAGAATGCCCAGGTCTCGGCAAATGGCGGCCGCACCACAACAACACGGGAACCGTCCTTCATTTCATTGACCTTATAGCCGTTTGCTTCCGACAATTGTCCAGGCAAATTGTACTTATAAATGTTTTGACACACACGCTTTAATTCAGCCTCACTGCCAAAGGTTAGGAATGATAGCCGGATACTTTTCCCCTTATAAAAAATCCAAACACTGTCCCAAGCCGAAGTTACCGGCAACCCGTCGCCATCAAGCCCCTTCCCTTTGTCAGGGGGGTCCGATTGATCCAAAATATTTCTTAGCGTAGTACCGGTAACTCCGCTCACCCCGCCGCTCACGCCATCAATCCGCTGCTCCCGAATGGCATCAATGACGGAATAACCTTTATACAATTGATAAATCCGCTGAACGACCAGCTCCAGCTTCTCTTCAAATAACAGCCGCCGGCCTTCCCGATAATAAATGTCGCAGATGTCATCCGCATTGATCTCATAATATCCGCCCAGCTCCCCGCCAGGAGGATGTCTAAGCCTGTCCAGTTCATATTCCTCCATTAATGCTGTGAGAGCCCTCTCACCATGCCTCAGCGCATACAGATAAAGAAGGATCTCGAACTGGTCCTGGGCGCTTAATCGCTCACGCTCTTCAAAGGGAATAACTCTGTCAATATTATCCGGCTGAACCCCATAGCCATTAAGCAGTAAATCTTTAATAAATGACTTAACGTACGCCTTGTCCTGCACATCGCCAAATGCGGCTCCTCTAAGCGCCTGTCTCAGCTCTGTCCGCACCCTTACCCTTCGTGCCCAGGCCTCTTCGTTCAAGCTCCATTCGCGCTCGGGGTTTCGGCTTAATTCATGGAGCTCCCGCTTTACGTATTTAATGAGCTCAGGAATTGCATAAGGATCATGGACAGGCAAGATACTTGCCGAGGCCGAATTGTATGTGCGTATTTTAAACCACAAAAAGGCAAGCATTGCGGTAATGATCGAGACCAGGATGAATGTATTCCACCCATGAGAGTTCATCCATCATCTCTCCTCTCCGCCAACGGCTGACAGTGTCCTGCCCATCGGTATTTGCTGCATAATCTGCTCCGACAATCTCTCCAGACCGGAGAAGAACGGACCTGATGTCCTTTTGCCAAGCGGTTCGGAGGTGTAATAGTACATGAACCTCAATAAGTCCCGATGATTGACCGCATCCCGGAAAGCAGTACAATAATCCAGTGCGATGACCGGAACGCGGGCTTTATACCGGCGCCGGATGTTGTTCACGGTCCAGCGGGAGTTCCTGTCAAAGTCTCTCAACACCAATACCTCACATGATGACCGAATGTCAGATCGATCTGCTCTGTCCTTTTCCTCAAAAAATCTTTCCAGCAGCATTCGATTTTGTGACAATACAGCAACTCGGGGCTCAGAATGGGGCAAGGTCTGAACCTCGCTGGAATATGTAATTGTGAGCTCATAAATCTGCTCGGCTAAACGATAAAGTCCAGCAGCGGGTATCTTGCCATGAACAAATCCGGAGACGACGTCCAGTTGCTCCGCGATCAAGGAGTAGGTATAATCCCTGAAGTTAACCGCAGACAGCCTTTGATTAGCCTGTAATCTGAGCAACGACTCAATACCATGCTCGCGAACCTGGAACCCCGAGGAATCCTGCAAGCCATCGACATGAAGCTTCAGGCCAGACTCCAAGCCTTCCCCCACTTTATGCTCATTGAGCAGCAGGACCTTTCCGGGCCGTTTTAATCCATGGTAGACAGCAATAGCAGCAGCGATATCAGCAGCCCCGCCATCTCCGTAATCCCAAAATAAAATCCGGCTCATGCGCCTCTCCTTTCTGCATGACGAAATACACCCCTCACCTCAGTGCGCGTCCAGCCCGTAAGCTCCCTTACCAGTTCTATTAAAGCTTGCTTGTAGGCTCTGGTTATTCGTTTCATCCGAATCATGCCAGTATGCTCATTGGAGAAGCGAATCTCTTCATTTCCTTCATTCCACGGAATCGAGATCATCTTCTCCTTCCAGACCAGCGGCAGCTCGGTAAGCAAGTCAAGTGCATAATCGTGATTCCTGATGGCATCCAATGCCCTGATGAGGACTGGCTGAATCTCCCTTCCATGAAACTGCGGATATTGCTTACAGATATTATGGAGCCATTCTTTACTTCGACCTAACTCGCAGTGATCAGACGTACTTACCCAGACCAGTCTATCTTCGCCTACTAATTGCATATCGATAGATTCACGGGCAGTTCCTATGTCATACAGACAATAGTTATACTCTGCTAATTCTGCATCCTCCGTTGACCAGGTAATATCAAATCCGTTGTACTCTGTTACTGCCAGCTCTTCTATCCCTGTTTTGATCAAATAACGGTACGAATGTCCGTCTGTCCAATCCACCAGCAGCACTTTGCTTCCGCCAAGCGCCATCATTTTGCAGGTATACAGCAAAAGATCCCGCTTATCGCATCCACCCATAAACAGCCATTGCTTCAATTCATTCTCTCCTCTCCCCGCAAGATGTGCATCAATCGGACGGGCTCATCACAAATTGGGCTTCATTGTCGGAAATCCTTCGTTGACCGGATGTTGAGCTTAAGCCAGCTGCATAGGCCGCGGATGACTGTCCGTCCAGAACGGCTAATTCTCCATCCAGTCTTGCCCGGGCGGAAGCCGCCAGCTCAAGCTCAGCTTGCTTTACAATATTAGGATCCTTCTTCATCAATTGAAGAACGGCTTCATTAGCCGGATAGGTTGGGATGGCCTCAGCCTGAATGCCCGGTTCCACATAAAGCAATGCATAAATAGAAGCTTTATGAAGATACGCATCGACGATGGCACTGGAAAGGGACAACAGTTCCTTCTCATCCAAAGTCATGGTCACAACTCCATCCTGGTCACGAAGCTCGCTGATTTTCTTTTTCGAAAGCAATATGTAATCCTGGCCGGTCGGAAACTGAATACGCACATCTACCATACTTCCATTGCCGGCAGCTTCAGGAAGCTGAATAAAGCCCATCTCCCGGTATCTCAAATCATGAGAGAGCGGTTCATTCTCCCAGAGCAGGTTTTCCGTCAGCGGCATGTTCGCTTGAAGAGACAGCTTGGCGACACGGCCAACAATATCCTCGGAAGAGGTAAGTAACTGGTCCGGAATCCGATCCTTGGGCAGCTCTTGCTGCGTCAAGTCTTCGAGCGTAATCATTTGACCGGTCTCCAGCGGTTTTGAAGGAACCCACACTTTTACGGTGCTGTGCTCCACAGCTTCCTTCAGCGCAGATAGCTCCTGATTCCATTTCTCCTCGGCAGCTTGCCGTGCTTCCCTTACCTGCTGCGCATATGCCAGCCATAATGAACCCGCAATAAGAGCAGACAGTATGAAGCCTGCGCCTGCCGCAAAAAGCAGATGGCGCGTCTTTCGTCTCAGCTTAAACATTACATTCTTCCTTTCCAGCGTTGTCTTAATCGGGCAAAGCTGCCGAAACGCTTGACAGGCTCCCCTATCGTCGGGAATATCAGCTTGAGCAATTGGCATGCCGCTTCGATTGCCGCCGCTCCGGGTTGAAACGGATTATCTTCGGCCGGCAAGGCATATACGGGGACAGGAGACTTCAGCCTGCGCATCCGCTTGACGGTTGTCTCTGACGCAAAGGGAATTACGCATATTAATCCCCGCCGCCCGGTCGCAGGACAAATCTCATAAAACTCTGCTTCCGCTCTGCGCCAGACTCCCGCCCCTTCGACCCAAATTGCGAGATCTGCACGGGCAAATTCCTCGAGATCCTCTTTGCTCCGGCTTGCCCCTTGATCGAATATAATACATGCTCTATCACTTGTTAGTAGTTCAAGCCGCTCTGCACGCGACGGTGAAGATAGGTACTCAACTCCTTCCAGACAGAAAGCGCGTGCCGCTTCCGCTTGCTCATCAATCAGCCCTTCTTCGATTGCTGCTGCGGCAAGCTTCCGAAAAGCTGAAGCCTTGCTGTCAGTTTCTATTACAGCTGTCTCAAATCTCAGCTTGGCAAGAATATGAGCTAACAGAATCGAAGTATGCGTAGAGCCTGCTCCGGGAAAACCATTCATAATCGCAATCGTAAGCGGTCTATGCGCGCTTGCTGCAACACTTCCGCGATGCTCTCTTCCGCTTCCGGCGGATGGCTGCTGCGAACAGCTCTGCAGGATGCCTCTTAATGCAAAATAAGTCTGATCCGCGGATTCATATCTTTCTTCCTTCTCTTGCGCCAGCAGCCTGGACAGTACCGGATTCAATGAGGATAATCCTCGTCTCCCCAAAAGCTGCTCCGCCTTTTCGCACCAGAAGCTATACCGGCCCTCCGTCGCCAAATAAAGCAACACGGCTCCAAGCGAATACAGATCACTCCTTCCATCACTCTGGCTTCCGCCATACTGCTCCGGTGCGGCAAAGCCGACAGTGCCAAGCTTTACCGTATCCTCATCACGATGGAAGCTGTACCTTCGCGAAATGCCGAAATCGATGAAGCGAATGTCACCGCTTGCGTCAACCATTAGATTTGACGGCTTTAAATCCCGATGGATTATAGGCGGATCAAGTCCATGCAAATAAGATAATCCTTCACAGATTTGCATTCCGATGACAGCAAGACGCTCCACCGTCAGACGCTGCTTCAGATCGCTTACATATTGATCGAGATGTCTGCCGTCTACGTAATCCATGACTAAGTAATCGCAACCCGTCAGCGGATCAGTCACAAAATCAATAATGGTCGGCAACCGATGATGATTCAATGCGGTTAAAAGATGCGCCTCCTCTTCAGCATCAACTCCCGCTGTTTCTCCGGCGGCAGTGATCTTGACGGCCCACCGCTTTCCGGACAGCTTCAGATCGGCAGCAAGATACACCTTGCTGATGCCGCCTTCTCCCAGCAGCTTCAATAACCGATAGCGTCCTGCCACTACATCGCCGCAATCCGGACCACTCATTTTTCTTCACCTCCTTGGGAACGCAAAAAAGGAAAGTTTCCTGCCTTATCCGCAATCAGCGGACGGACAAAGGATACTTTCCCATGCGTCATTTGTATAATTTTGGAACCAGTATAGACCATACCGGCTATCTTTGTAAAGCAATATTTTGTCCTAATTTAATTAATCGCATTAATATTTCACCATATATAGTGTAATTTCATCCCGGTTGTGGAAGAGCTGCTTGGCCCGTTGAATCTGGAGTCTTGCATCCTGGAAGGTCGTCATGACCTCCTGAATCAATGCCATTGGTTTCTTGGTCAGTAGCTTTACTGTGATAACCGCAGTCCCCCCTGGAACCAAGCAATACAACAGCTCAGTTACCAGCTTGGCAGTCAGCTTCGGACTCCAGCTCATATCGCAGACAAGCAGGTCGAACTGATTATCCTTGAATTGCACTCTCCCGGCATTCTTCTGAATATAAGTCAGTCTAGGTGAAGCGAGCACGGAGGGATGCAGTTTCGCTGGATCCACCGCAGTAACATCAAGACCTCTTTCCAGCAAAAAGGAGGTCCACCCTCCTGGTGCAGCTCCGATATCCAGAGCTTGATGGAAGGAGGAAAAGTCTATTCCGAACACCTTCTCCGCTTCCAGCAGCTTGAACTTGGCCCGGGAGATTTGGCCCTCTTCCTTTTGAAACCGGACAGCGCCGCCATTCCAGTCCGATATATTATGTTCAGGCTTAGCAATCCCCATATACACGGCATCAACAGCTGCGAACACCGAGATAATCCAGTCCGCATCGCGAACTACAAACTCGGCATTCAATTCATCCAGGCCGCCCTGGATCGCATCCTTTAGCTCTGCCGCTGATGAACTCCATGCGGATTGCTCGCTTTTTCTTGTCTGAATGGCAATCCGGCTTTGCTGCAGCCTATCATCCTTTTTCAGGAGTCCCTGTAATTCAGATATCCAAGCAGGATGAACAGCATCCTCTCTTTCGGCCCCGGACTCTCCTTGGCCAGCGACTTCCCAAGCCTGATCAACGACGAACATATGCCGCAGGAAAATTGGAGGCTGGCTTACCAGTTGCTCTACTACATTCTCTGCCGGCTCTTCCAGCGCAGCCACAAATACTTCTCCCGGCACCAAGAAACGGCTCTTTACAGCACCGAACCGGCGACGCAGCTCTTCCTGTGCATATGGTGCAAACCCGTGATTTGCCGAGCATATTAATCTGGTTGTCAACCTAGTATCCCCCTGCTTTACGTTCAATTTCATCCAGGAGATCAAACGGAATCGGGCCGGTATGCAGAATGACATGGTCCGGCTTATTCTGATGCAATATGTCATACATGCTTCTTCTTCCGTACATGCTGGAGGAATGCAGGTAAATTTCACGGGCATACAGCCCCTCCATTGCAATAGCAGTAGCTACATCATTCCCCGTCTTCTCATTGGGTCCCATATCAAAATCAAGCGACAAAATGTCTACCTCTGCTTGCCTGAGCAGCTCCAGACATTCATCGACCGATCTTGCCAAGGTGAATCCTTCGGGACATCGTCGAAAGTCATCCATATATACATGAATCACATTAATTCTTCCTTTCCGCAATTATTCCGGTTGTTCTGCCTCTATCCATTCAAAAACACGATTAATATCTTCCAAGTAGGTACCGTCTTCTCCCGATTCGCTCTCCATAATCATCGGCTTCGTCCGGATTACAGGATGGCTTAACAGACTGCGAAAGCCTGCCTTGCCAATGAATCCCTGACCGACTCTGGCGTGTCGATCCTTCCGGGACAAGACCGGGTACCTAGAGTCATTCAAATGAATGACTTCGAGCGCAGCCAAGTAACCGAGTTGCTCCGCTCTTGGTATAAAGTCAGCATCATTCTCGCCGCGCCACATTCCGGATGCAAACGCATGGCACGAATCCAGGCAAAAACCAATGCTGTCCGGCGCTTGGCACAGGTCTCGAATCTGCACCATTTCTTCCAGTGTCATGCCCATCATGCCATGGTCGCCAGCCTGATTCTCAATCAGAAGCTTGGCAGTACCTCTCCAGCCGGATAGCACTTCATTTATACATTGTATAATATTTTGATATCCTTGTAAGGGGTTTCTTTTCTTATATGTGCCAAAATGAACAACAATTCCCACCGAGCCGCAGCTCTCCGCAATCTCAAGATCATTTCTGAGCGACGACACAACGGCTGCGTATTGCCCTCCATTCTCTTCTTGCCCGATAGCCAGATTTGACGGATAGGGTGTGTGGGCGACCGACACGATTCCATGCTTTAAGCTGATTTCCTTGCAACGGAATGCGTCTCTCTTATCATAATCTTTCACTGCCAAACTGCGAGGGTTTTTCGGAAAATACTGAAACGCCCCGGCACAATGCAGTCTCGCTTCTTCTGCTGCCTTCCCGTATCCTCCCCTGATACTGAGATGGCCGCCGATCCTAATTTTATCGGCCATCCTGACAGCCAGGGCTGTAGAATACTTTGCGTCCATTCATTTCTTCCTTCACAATGCTGTCACCGCACCTTGGACAAGGCTCTCCCTCGCGGTCATAGACCTTCAAGAGGTCATTTGCGCCGCCGGTCACGGTATCCTCTTGTGTTAATGGCAGCTCCATATAACCTCCGGCCTCGGTCATTTCAGACAAAGTCTCCCGCATTGCTTCATACAGCCGCTCAAGATCATCCTCTCCGAGACTCTGTACCTTCACAGTAGGTCTCAAACCGGCCGCAAATGCAATCTCATCGGCATAACAGTTGCCAATACCTGAGATCACATCTTGATTGACCAGCACCGTCTTTAGGCTGCCCCGGCGCTTTTGCAGCAGTTTCTTGAACAGCTCCGGATTCATTTTTCGTCCAAATGGCTCCGGGCCCAGATGGGACAAGGTTTCGTCCGCCTCACGAGCGCTCAATTCATGTAAATATCCCAGCCGCAGCCCGATGAAATAGAGAACCAGCTCAGGACCGAATTCGATTTCGATCTGGGTATTGCGGTTAGGCCGGTCGTCTTTGGCACCTAAATAGATTAAGCCTCCCAGCATAAGATGAAGCAAGAGCCGACGCCCGTTATCCAGATGAAACAACAGATGCTTGGCCCGTCGTTCCACGAAAATAATCTTTCTTCCAACTACCCGTTCTTTAAACAGGTCTGCGGTTATATTCAACGATTTTTCCCTGTTAATCTGCACATCCGTAATTTCTTTGTCCAAGAGGTGCTTGGACAGCTCAATTCGGTAATGCTCCATTTCCGGTAATTCCGGCATCCTCATCGTCCTTTCAACTATTTAAGTCGAACTACTGAATTTTACATTTTGGGGCAACGTGTGAAGTGTTCTTACGATCGCTGTTGCTCGCGGATTTCTCTGATTGAACTAAGCCATCACAAGGTAGAAATCCACTCACAAAGGCGAACGCTTACGCTTCTTCAGCACACTTCACACTTAAGCCCTTTCTACGTGGCTCTTATAGCTCAACTTATATAGCTTTGCATTTACATCTACATTGAACCAAATGATTTTTTTAAGTTGGGGCAACGTGTGAAGTGTTCTCAATTCTTAGAATGCACCTGTGATGCTCTGACGCAATTCATGCAAATCACGGTAAATCAGATCCGGCTGTACTCCCGCATCAGCAATATACCTGTGATGCTCTGACGCAATTCATGCAAATCACGGTAAATCAGATCCGGCTGTACTCCCGCATCAGCAATAAAGCTCTGGAGATTCGCGTCGGTTGTAAGTCCGGTAAGTACAAGGATGGTTCCGCATCCGGCTTGCACGCCTGCAGATATGTCCGTCAGCATATTATCACCGACAACCGCAACATCTTCCGGGCTGAATCCCAAACGATCGATCGCATGCTTCATAAGAATCCCCGAGGGCTTGCCGATGACAACCGGCTTGCAGCCGGTAGCTGCTTGAATCGCGGCTGACAGAGTTCCTGCCCCCGGCATCAGCCCGCCATTCGCAGGCAGCAAGAGATCCGGGTTGGTTAACACATACTTGGCTCCATTTCTGATCCAGCCTGCCGCATTTGCAAGCTTGTCATATGTAAAAGAAAGATCGATCCCTTGCACTACCACTTCAGGATCATCCTCCACAAGCCTCAATCCGGCATCCGCCAGCGCGCTGGACAATCCCTGTTCGCCGATATAAGCGACCCGGCATCCAGGCTGTTCCTGCGCTATATATTCAGCTGCCGCCACAGCCGAGGTGCATACGTGATCCGCCTTGGCAGGAATCCCCATGGAGGATAACCGCCCGGCAACCTCTTCCGGCGTCTTTGAAGAGTTGTTCGTTACAAAGAGATACGGGATCGAAGCCTGCTGTAGTCCCGCTATCAAAATATCTGCTCCATCAATCATACGATTTCCATGATATAAAGTTCCATCAAGATCAATCAGATAAGCTTTCCATCGCATCATGGCCATGTTCATTTATTCGCCCTCTGATCTCTATTGTACCTATAAATACAAAGAGCAGGCAAATTCCTCCAGTTGCTTATTTCCAAAAACTATTTTATTTCCAAAAACAATTTAAATCAGCCTAGATTTTGTCGAATACGCTCAAGAACAGTCCAAATGGCAAACTTATAGCCTGCTAACCTTGGTAGCAACTGTCATTTCCTGCGCTTTCCCGGAAAATATTTTATTCTCCTCGAAGGACCGGGTACAGCTCATGCTCCTGAGCCAGATAGGAGTCCGGAAAAACCTCTCTTGCCTCAGACAGCAGTTGTTGCAGCTGATGCTCATATTTGTAACGCGAGCTAAAGTGGGTAAGATACAAGCTTTTACATTCACTTTGCTTGGCAACCTCGGCGGCTTGGCGCGCCGTACTGTGATGATAAGTATAGGCTGTTTCAGCCAGGTCATGCATGAAGGTCGCTTCATGCACTAATACATCCGCTCTATCTGCAAGCGGATGCTCGGCCGGACAAGGACGCGTATCTCCGAGAATGGTCACGATTCTTCCACGCTTCGGTTCTCCTAGCACATCCTCAGGACGCAGAATGGTCCCGTCCGATGTCCGTATACTCTCCCCTCGCTTCAATTGACCATAGAGAGGCCCCGGCGAGATGCCATGCTTGGCCAGAAGCTCCTGGTTCAGCTTACCGGGCTGACTCTTCTCCACGATTCGGTAGCCGTAGCTGTCAATCCGATGATCCAGCTTCGCAGACTCTACCCGGAACGAGGCATCCTCAAATAAGCTGCCCCCTTCATGCTCTACGATCTCCAGTTTGTAATTAATTCTGGATTCGCTGAGCTCGAGCACAGTATTCACAAACCGTTTGACCCCTGGAGGTCCAAACAGTACGAGCGGCGTATCTCCCCCCTGATAGGCCCTGCTCGACAATAATCCGGGCAGGCCAAACAGATGGTCACCGTGTAAATGAGTGATAAAGATAAATTCAAGCTTGCTCAGCTTTAACGGTGAACGCAAAATCTGATGCTGTGTCGCCTCGCCGCAGTCGAACAGCCAGAAGCTTCTCCGCTCATCAAACAATCTTAATGCTAGGGAGGTTACATTTCTCTCCAGAGAAGGCACTCCGGCATTGGTTCCCATAAAGTACAGATCCATAATTCGCCTCCATCTCATTCCCGGGAATCACCCGCATTGTCAAAACCCTCCGAGATCTCGGAGGGTTCCTGGAACGGGGATTCTAAGCTTTGTCGACATTAAAGTACTGTGCTTCAGGATGCGCGAAGACCATCGCCGTGACCGAGGCCTCCGGCTCCATCATGAAGCCGTCAGTAAGCTGTATTCCGATGTCTTCCGGCTTCATCAGCTCAAATAGCGGCTGCTGGTATTCCAGATCCGGACAAGCCGGATAGCCGTAAGACACTCGAATACCTTGATATCGGGCACCATGCCGCTGCTTCATTGTCATTTCAGGCGAATCCGGAAAGCCCCAGATATCGCGCATGATATGGTGAACCCGTTCTGCAAGCGCCTCTGCCGTCTCCAAAGCAACGGCTTGAAGAGCATGTGAACGCAAGTAATCGCCGTTCTGCTTCCATTGCTCCGACTGCTCGCTGATGCCTTGACCTGCTGTAACAACGAGGAAGCCTACGTAGTCCATAACCCCGCTCTCAACCGATTTAAGGAAATCCGCAAGACACAGGAAGGGCTCGACCCGTTGTCTTGGGAAGGTAAAGGTGTGGAGCACACGAGAAGGATCTGCAGGGTCATAGACCAGAATATCATCTCCCCGTGACTGTGCAGGGAAGAAACGGTACATCGCTTGTGCCTTTATCGTACCGTGCTGCACGGCCGATTGCAAAATAGAATCGACTGTTTCCTTCAACTGTATTGCCTTCTCATCGCCGGAAGCCAGCAGTTGCTCCACGGAGCCTCGCAAGCCGAGATGATGGCCCAGCAGCATTTGCATATTAATGTACGGAATAATGTGATCAATCGGATAGTCCCGAAGCACGTGGCGATCGAGATCCGGCGGGATATACACCGGGGCATCCGGAGAGATGTTTGATCTCAGCGCACGGGTTAGCGTCGGCAAAGGTTGAACAGGCTTCTGGACCGCATCCGCCTCGAGCTCCTTAATCTGTTCCTGCCGGATCAGCTCCCGGCGGGAAGGATCCATCAATTGGTTCGCCAGATCAAGCCCGTCCATTGCATCCTTCGCATACAACACCATGCCTTCATATTCCGGCCGAATTCTTGTTCTAGTAAATTTTCGGGTCAGGGCGGCACCGCCAACCAAAATCGGGACATCGATACCTGCCGTCCGCAAATCTTGTGCGGTGGTAACCATCTGCTGGGCAGACTTCACCAGCAGTCCGGACAAGCCGATCGCATCCGGCTTCTCTTCCCGGCAGGATTCAATGATCCGTTCCGGTGGTACTTTTATACCCAAATTGATGATTCTGTAACCGTTATTGGATAGAATAATCTCCACCAGATTTTTGCCGATGTCGTGCACGTCGCCTTTAACGGTAGCCAGCAAAATCTTCCCTTTTACCGAGCTTTCATTCTTCTCCATATGAGGCTCCAGGAAGCCTACCGAGGCCTTCATCACCTCTGCGCTCTGCAGCACTTCGGCCACGATCAGTTCATTCTTGTTGAACAACCGGCCTACTTCCTCCATCCCGGCCATCAAGGGACCGTTTATGACCTCCAGCGCAGAGTATTTGCCCAGCGCTTCCTCCAAATCCGGAATCAGGCCTTCCTTCGAGCCTTCAACAACATAAGATGCCAGGCGCTCTTCCAGGCTCAGGAGGACTGCCTTTTCTTTCTTCTCCGTCTTCTTATTGCGGAATGCAGCAACAAAGGCAGCCAATGTCTCATCATTTGTATTGTAGATTAATTCTTCAGCGAGTCTGCGTTCTTCCTCCGGAATCGAGGCATAGCGTTCCAGCTTCTCCGTATTGACGATGGCATAATCAAGACCCGCCTTGGTGCACTCATACAGGAATACAGAGTTAAGCACCTCGCGTCCTGCCTCCGGAAGCCCGAACGAGACATTACTGATCCCAAGCACAGTCTGGCAAGCAGGAAGCTCCTGCTTAATCAGCCTGATTCCTTCAATCGTCTCCTTCGCTGAACCGAGGTATTGCTCATCCCCCGTGCCAACAGGGAAAACAAGCGGATCGAAGATCAGGTTTTCCGCTTGAAGACCATATTTGTGCACAAGCAGATCATGAGACCGCTTGGCAACCTCCAGCTTGTCCATCCGTTTGATTGCTTGTCCCCGCTCATCTATGGTTCCTACGACAACCGAAGCGCCATATTTATGAATCAGAGGAGTAACATGCTCAAACTTTTCTTCCCCATCTTCAAGATTAATGGAGTTAATAATCGATTTCCCCTGGCTGTAGCTCAACGCTAAATCCAGCACCTTAGGGTCGGTGGTATCGATCATCAGCGGTACCTTCACTTTTTTAGCAACCAGTTCAAGGAACTTCTTGATGTCTTCGGCTTCATCCCGGTCCGGGTCCTGAACGCATACGTCAATGACCTGTGCACCGCTCTTTACCTGGGCTCTGGCAATTTCGGAAGCTTCCTCATATTTGCCTTCCACGATTAAGCGTTTGAATTTGCGAGAACCCAGAACATTCGTTCTCTCTCCGACCATATAAGGCCGATTGTCACTCTCAATATATACCGGATCAATTCCGGATATGGCAGGCAAATGATTGCCGGTTAACGGCCGCGGAGGATACGCCTTCAATTGCTCGGCCATCGCCCGGATATGGGCAGGAGTTGTGCCGCAGCAGCCTCCAGCAATATTCAGCCAGCCTTGCTCGGCAAAACCAGCCATTTTCTTGGCCAGCGAATCCGGAGACTCATGATAATTTCCGTTTTCGTCAGGCAAACCGGCATTTGGATAACAGCTCACCCCTGCCTTCGCCATTTCGGACAAGGTGCGAAGATGATCACGCATAAATTCCGGTCCGGTCGCACAGTTCAAACCTACCGAAATCGGCTTGAGATGCTCAAGCGAAATATAGAAGGCCTCGATATTTTGACCGGCAAGGGTTGTCCCCATCGGCTCAATCGTACCCGAGATCATGAGCGGCAGAGATTTCCCTGTCTTCGTATACGCATTGCGTATTCCGATGCTGCCTGCTTTTACATTCAATGTGTCCTGAGAAGTCTCAAGCAACAGTGCATCAACACCCGCATCAATCAGAGCAATCGCCTGCTCTTCATAGGTGTCGATCAATTCCTGAAACGTAACTCCTCCGGTAACAGACAGTGTCTTTGTCGTAGGTCCCATCGCGCCAACCACATATCGGGGGTGCTCAGGCGTGCTATATTTGTCCGCAGCTGCCACAGCCAATTTAGCTGCCGCAAGGTTAATTTCGCGCGAGCGATCCTGCAGGTCATATTCCGCCAGAACCACCGAGGTTGCCCCGAAGGTATTCGTCTCAATTAGATCAGCGCCCGCCTCAAGGTACTGTTCATGTATGTTTTGAATCAGCTCAGGTCGTGTAAGCACGAGAATTTCGTTACATCCGTCCAGCTCTTCGCCGCCGAAATCCTCGCTTCCCAGATTCTCCTGCTGGATCATGGTACCCATAGCCCCATCAAGTATTAATATTCGTTCTTTCATCATCATTTCCAAGCTAGGTTTACTCATGATCAATCCCTCCCGTAAAACGTTATGTTTTAGTTTAGCAGAAGCAAGCCGTTAAGAAAAGGGATAATCTTCTTAAGCTTAGCAGTTGCTCGTTTCATTAAGTATAGTAATCCTATTTATTTAGTGTAGTTAAATATTTCCGAACATTAATTAAATAGATTCTGAAAATCGTTCGAATGTTTGAAAGCATAAGAAAAGAGCGCTTGGCAGGCGCTCCTCAAATAGCTTATTCATTCACAATGAATGTCTCCGATGGCATGGAGTGCTGATCCAATGCCGTAACATGGGAAGTCACTTCATACTCCCCGGCTTCATCAAGGGATGTCTCCCACACATAAAGGCCCTCTCCCGAACTCGATACCGTTTCCATGACGCTTTCATCAGTCGATCCGTCTGTTCTAACTAATTCAAACATAACCTCTTTTGCATCATCCACCGGCTGATCCTGATAGGTCACTTTTGCCTCAAACCTGATGCTTTCCCCGACCTTCACCTCGCCCGGAATGACGGTCAACTCCACCAGAATCGCCTCTGTCACACCGACGGAAGCCTGGTTATACGGTTCCTGTTTGTTTCCGCAGCCCCCAAGGAGAAGGATTAAAGCGCATAATGCCGGCAGCAATAATCTCTGTAGACATATTTTCATCCTTCTTTCCCCTCCTTTATTTTGATCAACAAGGTAATATCCTGTTCATGACTTAAGCATGAGCTTCAATAATAGCATGCAGTTCTGACAAGTGCTCAATTTCATGGTGCGGAACGATCTCATCAGTGCGCGCCTTATGCTCACGGTTCACCCATACCGTTGTCATTCCGGCCCCAAGTCCGCCGCAAATATCTGTTGTCAGCTTATCGCCGACCATCAGACACTCATCTGCATTCAGCTCCAGTTTCTCCAATGCGTGCTCAAAGATCGTCAGATCCGGTTTTCCTTTTCCGAAAGATCCCGAAATCACAATATGATCAAAATAGGGCGCCAGCTCAGGCACGCCGTTAATCTTCTCTTGCTGCAGCGCCGGACATCCGTTCGTCAACAGAAGCAGCTTAACCTTCCCCTTCAACTCGTCAAGAATGCGGAAGGTCTCCTCGTACACATGAGGGCGGCTGCGGCGTTCCCGTCCAAACAGGTCAGCGAGTTCTCCGGCAAGCCTCTCATCATCCACACCAAGCGATAACAAACCTCGAAGCCACGATTCCTTGCGATAGACCGGGGCCAGCTGCTCCAGCTTACGAAATTCCGGTTGTTCTCCCGCCGAAAAGGTAGCCCACAAGCCTTCGAACGGATTGATGCCGATCATTTTTGTAAATGGGAATGTCTCATAAGACTCGTACAACTCTCTGGCTTCTCTGCGTACAGCTTCCTCCAGCTTAACCGGATCGGTTCCGGCGGCCTCCTGTGCCTTCAGACAGGTTGCCTCAAAAGCTTCACGGACGCTGCGATCATCCCATAACAATGTATCGTCCAAGTCAAAACATACGGCCTTAATCGTCATTCCACTCGCACTCCCTGCTTAGAACAATTTTTTTATTCCGTTTCAAATGCTACATGGTGTACTTTTGCATATTGCTCCAAATGAGCAGCCATGGCTTGAGTATCAAACAGATTGCGGCTGCGGGAGAATACCCAGTTTACGTCCTTGCTCTTAGGAACAATCGTGATTTTGCTGCGGTTTTTGCTCACTTTGATCTTGCTGATATTGTTCGCTTCAATGATCTTGTCCCGGTTGTACTTGGAAGTGTAGAGCCAGTTTCTGTCGATTCTCAGATAGGGTCTTCTAAGGAAAATCATCAGAGCCAGCAGCAGGTACAAGACGATCGTCAGCCAGAAAATAGTAGAACTTAGCTCAGCTGTGTTTCCGACCGTTCCGATCACGCCATACAGTACGGCCAAGAGCGCCAATACGACAGGCAGAATAATCTTGCGGCCCTTAAAAATCTCGCCATCCCCCTTTGGGCCAAGCGCGGTGCGGGGATCCCTGTTTGATCTGGTCTTTACGGCAGGCCCCTTCCCACTTTTGTACATCTTCTTTTGATTCCGTTCCACTTTCCGGTCAAACGATCCCATTCTTGCTCCTCCTAGTTCAATGATGAAGTCAATGTTGCTTTGCTTTATTTATCCACAATTTCGATGGATTCCAGCTGCTGCCGGAAATTTCTCCGGACATTTTGCAGATAAACCTCACGCAGATGCGCTCTTTCCAGCTTTTCATCTTCCGTTAAGCCCTCGGAATTATTCTTCCGGGCCAGTTCGTTGATTCGTTGAATCAAAGCATCTATATCCATGGTGTCCCTCCTGACATCTAGTAGAAAAAAATAATACAACAATCTTACTTTGACATGAGAAAAAGAGCTTGTCAAGGCAAGTCAATCCTTGAGTCAAGCTCTTTCTGGGAAGCAATGAAATTGCTGTAAATCCGAACTCATGATATGGATTAAATGCGTCACCAACCCATAGGGCTGATCAAGGCATTTTCAAGGTATCGCCAACCCGGATATTACTTGAATGTAAGTCGTTAAACCGCTTGATTCTCTCTACATAGACACGCGTATCCTCGATTGCAGGCTTATGAGCCAAGGCAATCTCCCACAGTGTATCCCCTCCATGAACAACCACCACCGTAGCAGATTCCTGTTTATTCGAAGGACTGTCAGATGAAGCAAATGCAGAAACGACCCCGGTTCCCGTGACGCTTAGAAGTAAAAGAAACAGGACCAACTTTACAGCCCCCTTTCCCCATGTCTTCATAAAGGATTCAAGGAAGGAAGCCGACGGAGCCGATTCGGGTGTCTCATAGATACTTTTATATGTAGTGTATTTTAACATTATTCTCATCCTCCAAACAAATGTTCTCGTTCTTGTTTTTTAATATAACACGAACACTTGTTTGATTCAATACTTTTCAGAACAATTGTTCCCTTTATTTTTATTTTAATTTAGAACTTATGTTTGTACGAACGGCAGTTCTATGTTATAATTTTCCCAAACGTTACTAATGGGGGATATTGAAATGTCCAAGGTGTCCAGCCGTCAACAGGCAATACTAGAATTTATCCGCAACGAGGTCCGTATGAAAGGCTACCCTCCCTCCGTCCGTGAGATCGGGGAAGCTGTTGGACTGGCGTCCAGCTCGACCGTTCATGGTCATCTTGACCGCCTGGAGAAGAAAGGTCTGATCCGACGGGATCCTACCAAACCGAGAGCCATTGAAATACTCGGCCAAGAGGATGAGGATGGACTGGCTTTATTCACACATAGCATTGCCCGTGTTCCTGTCGTAGGCAAGGTAACAGCCGGTGTTCCTATCACGGCTACCGAGAATATCGAAGACTACTTCCCGCTTCCGCAGCATTACGGGGAAGAAGGAGAAGTATTTATGTTGTCCGTTGTGGGTGACAGCATGATCGAGGCTGGCATACATAGCGGAGACTTTGTCATCGTCAAGCAACAGCAGACCGCCAACAACGGAGATATTGTCGTTGCCATGAATGAAGATGATGAAGCTACTGTCAAGACCTTCTATAAAGAAAAGGATCATATCCGCCTTCAACCCGAGAACCCGACCATGGAGCCTATTCGCTTGAAGCAGGTTACCATCTTGGGCAAAGTTATCGGCCTGTTCCGGGATTTGCACTGAT
Source organism: Paenibacillus apis (assembly GCF_018333295.1). Taxonomy (NCBI): domain Bacteria; kingdom Bacillati; phylum Bacillota; class Bacilli; order Caryophanales; family Paenibacillaceae; genus Paenibacillus; species Paenibacillus apis. The sequence continues at coordinate 24,728 of NZ_BORS01000012.1, read as the reverse complement.
TGTTGATACTGTATGTAGGAAAAGACGCCTTAGGGCGTCTTTTTGAATGCAGAAAAACTCCTAAGTTCTTTTGAGGACGAGGAAGTTTGTCTGTACATGTGGGACCTTACGCATAGGGTATGGTCGTCTTTGACAATAAAAAGGGGTCTCGGCCCTTTTTTAAGTAACGTTAACTTGTATAAAAACGAATAGAACAAAGAAGATAAACGTAAAAAACCAATGGGAATCTTTGTTTTCATGCAACTCTTTTTAATAACTCTTCCCAAATAAGGGTTCACATACTCGTACATTAATACAATTGCGACCAATTGAATCCCCTGCGGTAAAAACAACACTATGAACAATACTCATTAAAAAATCATTTAGTTTGCTTTTTAACCAGTAGTTAGCTCCTAACTTGATTCCCTGCTTCCTATCGTTCCTACGGCAAGTAAGAAACTGATTTGCGAGGGTACAAGTAATCCTTTGGTTTGGGCACTATATTGCACGAGTAATTTCTCACTCTTATCCTCCCTGCAAAAAAACGTAAATGCTTATTTCGTAATCCACTCAAGGGGATCGCCCGGTTCCAATGTTCCGTAATTTATCAGCGTGGCCTCTCCTGTTTCTGGATTAGTTGGTTGGTCAATTTGATACAAATATCCGTTTTTTCCGTATCTGGCGTGTTTACTTTGGTCGTAGCGTTCGCTATCCATACAAATATTGACGGCTTTCAATGCAATCGCCGCCTCCTGACCTCCCTCGAAAAGCTCATGTTCCCATAGAAACTCACATTCGATATTCAAAAAACACTCTTTGATTCGCGGCGCATTAACCTTTGAAGCTTTCTCCGCCGTTAAGCCGGAGGCGGTGATTTCATCCGTTTCAAACTGATTGTTGCCAATTGTTTTAATGCAACGGTCATAAATATATTTTGAAGGAAAGTTTAACAAGGAGGAGTATCTTTGGATGTGCTAACGGACATTTTGAACTATTAGCCGACTTTTTCGCACATTTTTGGAGGGTAACGGACATTTTCGGCATTTAGAACGCTCATAAGGCTCTGATTCACGCAACTCACCTATCTTAGCAGCCAAAATGTCCGTTACATTTCTGGCTTCATCAATAGTGGCCTTTAAGGAGACGTAATGTCCGTTAAACCAAGCACTTCTCCGGAGCAAATGTATCGATTGCGATGCTTGCATGCTGTCTGCATTGTTGCTTGAATTGCTCTAGTTACAACGCATCAGTCAAGCTCGAAAAGAAGGATATCGTCCTGTTAAGCGTGTTCGTATATTGTTATACTTCGTTGACGGATTGAGTATTCCTAAAATTGCTGAGCTCGTAAATGTCACGATGCCTAAAATTCAACCATTGTGTGGATAAAGCATTAAAACAAGGTACCCCAGCAGTGCTCCATAAGGAACAACGTTCAGGTCAACCGTCAAAAAATGTCTGTTTTTTTCAGAATGGCTGAGTTTTTTGCGAATCTAACTGTACTCTATACACCTATTTTTAAATGCAGAGCGAAAGTTCAGAAATTAGGTGCCACCCTTGTTCCCTCCACCCGCATAGCGGCTGGTTTTCTGTTTCACACGCTTCGCGTGCTCAACTGGTTAAAGCCGCAATAAAAAAAATCCCCCGAAGCCATCGGCCTCGGGGGATTTCTCGATTAATACAAAGTCATATATTGATCTCTTTCCCAGTTGTGAACTTGCGTGCGGAAGATATCCCACTCAATTTCCTTCAATTCGAAGAAGTGGGTCAGGGCATGATCGCCGAGCGCTTCCGTAATGACCTCATTGCGGATCAATTCGTTAATCGCTTCCTTCAGGTCAACCGGCAAGCTAGGGATTCCCTCTTCGATTCTTTCCTCTTCGGACATTACATAGATGTTGCGATCCACCGGATCCACCAGCGGAAGCTTGTTCTTAATGCCGTCCAGGCCTGCCTTCAGCATAACCGCCAAAGCAAGGTAAGGGTTCGCAGCAGGATCCGGATTACGAACCTCAATCCGTGTGCTCAGTCCGCGCGATGCAGGAATACGAATCATTGGGCTGCGGTTGCTGGAGGACCAGGCAACATAGCAAGGTGCTTCATAACCAGGAACCAAACGCTTATAAGAGTTGACGGTCGGATTAGTGATCGCCGCAAATGCACGAGCATGCTTCAGAACACCCGCCATGTAATGGCGAGCCTCTTGACTCAGTCCCAGCGCATCGCTTTCCTCATAGAATGCATTTACATTGCCGCGGAACAACGACTGGTGACAGTGCATGCCCGAACCGCTAACGCCAAATAGCGGCTTCGGCATAAATGTCGCATGCAATCCATGCTGACGGGCAATGGTCTTTACAACCAGCTTGAAGGTTTGAATTTGGTCTGCAGCTTTAACCGCATTTGCATATTTAAAATCAATTTCGTGCTGACCAGGGGCAACTTCATGGTGAGACGCTTCGATTTCAAAGCCCATCTCTTCCAGAGTCAATACGATTTCGCGACGGCAGTTCTCGCCAAGATCCGTAGGAGCAAGGTCGAAGTACCCGCCCTGGTCATTCAGTTCCATGGTTGGATTGCCTTTTTCATCCGTCTTGAACAGGAAGAATTCCGGCTCAGGACCCACATTCATGGAAGTGTAGCCCATTTCCTCAGCTTCACGCAGTACGCGCTTCAGAATCCCGCGAGGATCGCCGGCAAAAGGAGTGCCGTCCGGCATATACACATCACAGATCAGACGAGCAACGCGGTCTTCTGCTACCCAAGGAAATACAACCCAAGTATCCAGATCCGGGAAAAGATACATATCGGATTCTTCAATGCGTACATACCCTTCAATGGATGAACCGTCAAACATCATCTTGTTATCAAGCGCCTTTTCCAGCTGGCTCACCGGGATTTCAACGTTCTTGATCGTACCGAGCAGATCCGTGAACTGCAAGCGGATAAAGCGAACATTCTCTTCTTTGGCAATACGTATAATATCTTCTCTAGTGTAACCCAAACCAATCTCTCCCCATGTTTATAATTTGAAAAAGCTGGACAGTTCTCCCTGGATCAACGATACCTGACCCGGCCGTGTTCCTCCAGTTAATAACTGCTGCTTTAACATCCGGTACAGTTGGGAATCAGACATTTCCTTCCGCTTCACTTCGGTATCCTTCGTAATTACGGTAGCCTCTTGAGAATCCTTGGTCATCGGGTTCATCACCTGCTTGATGCCGGCAATGTTAACCCCTTTATCAATAAGACCCTTGATCTCCAACAAGCGTTCCACATCGTTAAACGAGAACAATCGCTGATTGCCGGATGTGCGTGCGGGAACGATTAATTGATGCTGCTCGTAATAACGAATTTGCCTAGCCGTTAAATCCGTGAGCTTCATTACAATTCCAATCGGAAACAAGGCCATATTTCTGCGAATTTCGTCACTCATCGCTCTCAACCTTCCAGTTAGATAATCATGTTATTATTCTATGTAAAGTATCCTGACATGTCAATACTTATGTGAGATTAACTTACAAAAAGAAGCACCTCCCGAATTTATCAGAAAGGTACTTCTTTTTCAAATCTATTAGCCGGAAATCTCTAATAACTTACGTTCCAGCATTAATTGCAGCGCGGTTAAAATACCGAATTTCACATGAGAATAGGTGAGTCCGCCTTGCATATAAGCAATATAAGGCTCGCGGATCGGGGCATCTGCCGACAGCTCAAGACTCCCTCCTTGAATAAAGGTACCGGCGGCCATAATGACCGGATGCTCATAGCCGGGCATATCCCATGCTTCCGGCACCACATGCCCATCCACGGCTGCAGCTCGCTGTATACCCTGAACGAAGGCAACTAGTTGCTCTTCACGCCCAAAGGAAATGGCCTGAATCAAATCGGTGCGCTTGGCATCCCAAGCCGGACGACTCAAGAACCCCGCCTTGGCAAATACAGCTGCAGCCAAAATGCTTCCCTTCACAGCTTGTCCGACCATCACCGGAGCAAGAAACAGTCCTTGGTAGATGCCGCGGGTCGTGCCCAGCATAGCGCCAACCTCTCCGCCAATTCCAGGCGCAGTCAATCGATAAGCAGCCAATTCTACCAGCTTCGCTTTGCCGCAAATATAACCTCCGGTCTCCGCCAAGCCTCCGCCGGGATTTTTGATCAGTGAGCCTGCGATCAGGTCAGCACCTACCTGGGTCGGCTCCAGTTCCTCCGTGAACTCGCCGTAGCAGTTATCGACAAACACAATACAATCAGGATGCAGACGCTTTACTCTGGCAACCATTTCCCCGATCTCGGCAACGGAGAAGGAATCCCGCCAATCATAGCCGCGGGATCGCTGGATTCCGATGACCTTGGTGTGATCGGTCATCTTGTCACCGACACTATCCCAATCTACGGTGCCGTCCGCAAGCAACGGAACTTCATCATAATTGATTCCGAAATCCTGAAGCGATCCGGTGCCATCGCCCGGCGTACCAATTACCTTGTGCAAGGTATCATAAGGTGTTCCTGAAATGTATAAGAGTCCGTCACCAGGACGAAGCACCCCAAACAGCGCCGTGGCAATCGTATGCGTCCCGGAAGCGAAATGCGGGCGCACAAGCGCGGCCTCCGCACCGAACACCTCGGCATAGACCTGATCAAGAATCTCTCTTCCTCGGTCATTGTAAGCATAACCGGTCGATCCGGCAAAATGAAAGTCGCTGACCTGAAACTTCTGGAAAGCCTCGATCACCTTCCATTGATTCAAATCGGCGATCCGGTCAAGCTCGCGAAATCTGTCCGTCACCTGCTCCTCCGCCTCTTGAACCCAGCGGACAATCTCTTCTGAAAATGCTGCCATGTTGATAATCCCTCTCCCATCCAAATTAAAACCAACTAAAAGACTTAATGCTTCATGGGCTCTCCCTGATCCTCTGTAGCAAACGGAGCCAGCAAGTAAGCATATTTATCATATTCCCCCCGGCTGACATCAATCGAATAAATGGTATCCGTTTCATCATACCGGTGATTTACGACTTGTCCAATCCTGTACAAAACCGGCGTCAAATCTCCCCTTGCTGCGGGAATCCGGAAGGTACGGAGCCCGGCTGACAGGGATTCCTGCACTGCTTCACGGATACGGTCCATATCATCCGCATTCAAGGCGCTTACCTTCAGATAGACGCTGCCGCCATGCAGCATCTCCTTCTGCCGTTCTTCACAGAGATCCATTTTATTGTAGAGCACAAGCTGCGGCTTTCCTCCCGCTCCCAGCTCATGAAGAATGCGGTCCACTACCTTTTGCTGCTCATCTCGCATAGAGGACGATGCGTCGATGACATGCAGAATCAGATCAGCCTCATTGACCTCCTCCAGCGTCGCCCGGAAGGCTGCCACCAGATCATGCGGTAGATTCTGAATAAAGCCAACGGTATCGGTTAGCACCACTTCTCTGCCCCCGGGCAGTTCCATCGTTCGCGAGGTTGGATCCAGCGTAGCAAACAGCCTGTTCTCAATCAATACATCCGCATCTGTTAATGCTTTTAATAAAGTCGATTTCCCCGCATTGGTGTAGCCCACCAGCGCGACCTGGACAATCCCGGTTTCCTTTCTTCTGGAACGATGCAGTTGACGATGCCGGGTTACTTCATGAAGCTGCCGCTTCAGTTCCCCGATTCGTCTGCGGATATGCCGTCTGTCGGTCTCCAGCTTGCTCTCACCGGGACCTCGCGTTCCGATACCGCCGCCCAGCCGGGACAGATTCTTGCCATGACCAGACAGTCTGGGCAGCAAATAGGTCAACTGAGCCAGCTCTACCTGGATGATCCCCTCCCGGGTTCTGGCACGCTGTGCAAAAATGTCCAGGATCAGCTGAGTACGGTCGATAATCCGCACATCAAGCAGCTGTTCCAGATTGCGCACCTGCGCTCCGGACAGCTCTTGATCGAATATCGCCGTATTCGCTTCCTGCTCCTGGAGCAGTTCCTTCAACTCCAGCGCCTTGCCTTTCCCCAGCAAAAAACGGGGGTCCGGCCTGTCCCGATACTGAACAATCTGCCCGGTAACCTCTACCCCTGCCGTATCAGCCAGTTGAATCAGTTCCTCCAGTGAATTTTCCGGGGATATCCCTTCTTTTTTCATATCCGGTGTGATCAGACTGGCAACAACAGCCCGATCGGGTTCCATCGTCCTGGTCTCATAGGTTAATCTTGACATGACTTGATAAGCCCTCATTTCTTCTCTAGCTTCAAATCCTCAGTTCGAATCGTCATCAGCTCCAGCTTGCCCGGTGATCCGCCGCTGTATTGTTGAAGCAGCCTGACTGCCTGCTGGCGGATAGACCGCTCAATCACATTGCGGACATATCTGGCATTACTGAATAGATGTTCCGTCTCGCTTTTCTCGTGAAGCAAATGCTGCTTAATTTTGAGTATCGCCTGAGGCATCAAAATATAATCCCGTTCCTTAACCATTCCTTCAGCAATTTGAATTAATTGATCGATCGAGTAATCCGGAAAATCCATCTGAATCGGAAAACGGGAGGGCAGACCTGGATTTGTAGCCAGAAAGAAATCCATTTCATCGGAATACCCAGCCAAAATCAAGATGAATTGATTCTTCTGATCCTCCATCGCTTTTACAAGCGTATCTATCGCTTCCTTGCCGAAATCCTTTTCTCCGCCGCGAGCCAGGCTATAGGCTTCATCAATGAACAAAATGCCGCCAAGCGCCTTTTTGACCAGGTCTCTCGTCTTCTGTGCGGTATGTCCGATATATTCCCCGACAAGATCCGCTCTCTCCACCTCGATCAAATGTCCCTTGCTGAGAACTCCCATCCGCTGAAACATTTTGGCCACAATTCTTGCTACCGTAGTCTTTCCTGTTCCCGGGTTCCCCTTAAACACCATATGAAACACCTGAGGATCTGAAAGCAAACCTGCCTCTGAGCGCATTGCCGCAATTTGCAGCAGAGCGAATATCTCAAACATGAATTCCTTAATATGATCCAGACCAACTAGGCCGTCTAATTCCTTTTGAAGCTCGTGAAACAGGTTTTGCTGCTGCGAATTGCCCTTGGCCCCCGCGACCTGCAGCCCCTCACTCTCTTGTGTCTGAGGCTGGGATACAACCGGAGGCTCGGAACTTCGAAGAATGACATTGATCTGTCTTGAAGGTCGCTCTTCAGGAAATCCGTTTCTGGCCACAACACGTCCTGACATCTATGGATCACCTCTAACCAATGGGATAGCTTATAGAGAAGTTGTTCAAAAGGCGATTTTTGAACACGCTTATAGAATGTATTCTCTCTTCTGCTCCGTTATTAGAAGTTTTGCTATTTCCAGCCCAAAGCGAGTCTGATCTGATCCATCTTCCACTTCGTGTAAGCCAAGACCTCCCGCAGTACAGTCTGATTAGGCTTCAGAACCTTCGTCTCCGTTAAGGATAGTCCCGGGCGATCATAATTCAGCACCTCTGCAATCTCATAGGCCCGGTTTCCATGATAGGTATGTGTGATAATGACTGATGATTTCAGGCCATGCTCCTCCATGATCTCCTGGCTGAACAACAAATTCTCATAGGTGCTTGTTGCTTCATTCTCCAGCAACAGCGCTTCCTCGGGGACGCCCTGTGAGATCAGAAAGTTCGCCATACCTTCTGCCTCTGTATACTTGTATTCCGGCTTATCCAGTCCGCCGGTCAGTATGATTTTTTCAAACCTGCCTGCTTCATAATCTGCCAACGCCTGATTGAGACGCTCCTGCAATCCGGGACTCGGCGTATCTCCCCACATAGAGGCTCCAAGCACGATCCCTGCATCGGCTGGCTCCTGGTCATATCTGCTGATTGCCGGGTTCCGGTCTATACTGCCGATTTGATACAGGCAAAATACGATCCACAGCAATCCGGCCAGCACACAGCACACAAGAAAAAGCAGGAGACGTCTACGCAACCTGCTTGTCCTCCGCCTAGATCCCCTTGCAACCGGACTAATCCGATAATCCATCTTTACCTCCCGCGCGCGGTGAACCCAGCTCAAGAACAAGTCTCTTGAAGTCCTCCAGAGACATCGAAAAATAGGGGAACCGATGAGCGCGGATCTCCCCAAGCAGCTCGCGAGCTGTCTCTGTCGCCAGGTCATAATCTTTCACCGTAATCAAGCCTCTGCCTAAAGCATCGTCAAGCTCATCCTCATCCAGCAGGAAGACCTCTCCATTTCGAAGCACTACAATATCCAGATACAAATCATCGAACCAGGGCACGCCTTGATCCGTAACCCCCTGGGTTTTGCACACATCAATATACCATTCCACAATCTCGCCTTGATTATCAAACATCGCAGTAACGATAAAGTGTGCCCCCTTCGGATAATACTGGATCCAGGTGTAGCCCTTGTCGGCAATACGGAACGTATGCCCTCCATAGGTTTTCCAGAGGGGGTCTCTCAAGGCATGGATATTATACAGCGTTATGTAGCCTGTAAATGCTTCGCTTTCCACATATTTGGATTTGAACTGGCGCTGGGTTATGCGCCGCCAATTCGCACGGTCTCCGAATTTTCTCTTCATAGGCTGATCCCTTTCAACACAATGTATAATCAGCTTACCATATTTGATAGGGAGTCTCAAAAATGAAATTTGGAATTCATAGGTTGTCATAAAAAACAGGCATCAGCATGAAAGCCGATGCCCTGTTCTACTTATGCCAATAGCGAAAGTGATCATCCGCCGGTATTGGGATCTACTTGCACCTGGGCAGCCGGATCATCTCCGCCCTGTCCTTCCTGTACCGGTGCTTCTGCATCTCCACTGCCCGGAGGCTCCTCTGAGCCCCCGTCAGGATTACCGCCGTCTTGTCCCTGATCAGGATTCTGGCCGTTCGGATCTCCATTGCCGCCGTTATCTCCATTGCTCGGACCATTTCCATTGCCATGACCGTTGCCATTGCCATTGCCATGACCGTTGCCATTGCCATTGCCGGGACCATTTCCATTGTTGTTTCCATTCCCTTGTCCCGGTCCAGGACCCTGGCCATTGCCGCCTTCCTGTCCGGTGTCGTTCCCCGAACCCGGATCAACAATGGTACCATCGTCAGGGTCGATATCGTCCATTGGCGGATCATCCGCCACAATCAGCACCTGTGCAATATTGGACGGATCGCTTTCCTCATCATTCGCTGGGTCATAAGCCGTCACATAGTATTCATAACCGGAACCAGCCTCTGCTGCAATATCCTCTGCAGACGTTGCTTGGGTCTCGTAATACAATACAAAATCCATCTCCGTAAGCGCTCTGCGGTACAGGCGATATACCGCCCCCTCGGTGTCCACACCATCCCAGGTCAGGGCAATAATACCTGTATCCTGATTGTAAGAAGCGGACAGGTTAGCAGGATTCAGGACCAGTTCTTCTTCCGGCTCAACCGGCTCCAGATTTGCCGGTACCGGGAAGTCCTTCACAGGCACTCCAGCCAAAGCCTCTTTCATAATCGTTGCGAACAGACTAGCAGCCTGGCCGCTGCTGCCGTTGAGCAGATGATTTTTATCAGGCTGATCGTAGCCCATCCAGATCGATGCGGTCCATTCCGGCGTATAGCCTACGAACCAGACATCTCTGTTCTTGCTGCTCTTAAGTCCGCTGATTCCGTGCTGCGTTGTTCCCGTCTTGCCGGCTACAGGACGGTCGATCTTGGCCCGTTTCCCTGTTCCGTCATTGATAACATTCTGCAGCATGCTCGTCATATAGTAAGCGGTCTGTTCGGAAATCACCCGCTTGGTCTTCGGAGCATTGTATTTGTATTTCTCTACACCGTCATGATCCTGAATCGACTTGATGGAGTAAGGCTCATTGTAATTGCCCCCATTAGCAAATACGCTGAAGGCTCCTGCCATCTCAAGGGTATTCGTACCATAGGTAAGTCCGCCAAGCGCAATCGCAAGATTGCGGTCGTCCTTATCCATCGTAATCCCCATATCCGAAGCCATCTTCAAGCCTGCGCCAACGCCCACTTCATTAAGAAGCCAGACCGACGGGATATTTTCCGATTTCGTCAATGCAGTAGTCATATCAATCGTTTTGGAATAACCGTGCAGGTTTTTCGGACAATAGTCTCCGAAGCACTGCTTCTCATTACTGATCAGAGAGTTCGGTTTGAACTTGCCGCTCTCGAGTGCAGGCGCATAGGAGACAATCGGCTTGAACGTGGACCCCGGCTGACGCCGGCTTGTTACCCGGCTGAAGCCCTTCCGTTCATAATCGCGGCCGCCCAGCAGGGCGATCAGACTTCCGTTCTCATGATTCTGAATAACAATGGATGCCTGCACCTGCTGATCGTCGACGCTCTTTTCAAAGAAATCGTCATTGGCAAAGGCCTTTTCTACAGCCTTTTGTGCTTGAATATCCATCGTCGTATAGATTTTATATCCGCCGCGGTTCAATTGGTCTTCCGTCAATCCGAACTTATCTTCGGCTTCCTTCACCACATAATCCATAAACGCCTGATAGCTGCCGCTTTTGTCTGGTGCTACATAGGTGTAATCCACCGCTTTGGCTTGATCTCGCTCTGCTGCCGTAATATAACCCTCCTGGTACATCAGCTCCAGGACGACAGCGCGCCGCTGCTTGGACTGTTCGGGATTGGAGACCGGGTTATAAATGGACGGGCCTTTAGGAATTGCCGCCAAAGTCGCTATCTCCCACAGCTCAAGCTCGTTCAGATCGCTCTCCCCGAAGTAGCGCTGTGAGGCTGCCTTGATACCATAGGACTTCTGACCGAAGAAAATCCGGTTTAAATACATCGTCAAGATTTCATCCTTCGTGTTGTGCCGCTCCAAGGCCATGGCAATCGACATTTCTGTCGCCTTCCGGAAGAAGGTCTTGTCAAAGTCAAGGAACATGTTCTTGGCTAATTGCTGGGTGATGGTACTGCCCCCTTCGACAAGCGAGCGCGCCATAATATCCTTGACCGCAGCCCGGCCGATCGCCCACAGATCGATCCCGTTATGCTCGTCAAAGCGGCGGTCTTCAGTCGCCTTGAACGCATTTTTCACTAATTCAGGGATATCTTCCTCTTCTACAGGCTCGCTCCGGTTAACCGACAGCTCACCCATCAATTTGCCGGTGCGGTCATAAACCTTGGAGGTCTCGTAAATAAACAGCTTATCTTGATTCTCGGCCAGAATCTTCTCACCGCTGACCGTAATGTACATATAGCCTGCAATCGCACAGAAAATCGCAAAGGCAATCGTGAAGAACGAGGTCCACAACAGCTTTTTTGCGGTAATCCGTTTCTTTTTCTTTTTCTGTCCTTTGGAAGCCCCTTGCTTTTGCGCCGGCTTGCTGCTTCTCTCCAGTCTGGAAGTTCTCTTGTCTGGCATGAATTGTTGACTCCCTTCTTACCGATCTTTCGATCTTCTCTCTATTTTACTTAAACTGCGAGCATTACATTGAATTGACCCCGGAAAGAAAAGAACAACCTCTCTCAGGTTGCTCCACTCTTCTTCCTATACACTTAAACGTCTTGCAATTTAAAAAGTTTCAGATGCCTTATGCATCATTTTGGGATTCTTGCATCAGGGACACGTTGCGCTGCGGCTGGAAAGTAGAAATCGCATGCTTGTACACCATTTGTTGACGGCCGTCACTGTCGATGACGATGATATAGTTGTCAAATGCCTTGATTGTCCCTCTGATCTGGAAACCGTTCGTCAGAAACACCGTAACAGGAATACTCTCTTTGCGCATTTGATTCAGGAATGTATCTTGGATATTAATGGACTTGTTCATTAGCCGTACCCCCAATAGGAATCATTTAGTGTTTAGAATTATATTCAAGATCTGATGAAAACTTTCCTGCTATTATAGCCTGTGCATCCTTGAAAATTGACTGAAAATTTTGGCCGTCCCCCACATCGATCCAGGAAATATCCTTCATATGGCGGAACCAGGATAACTGCCGCTTGGCAAAATGACGGGTATCCCGCTTTAATTTGTACACCGCGGCCTCCAGTGGAACTTCATCCTCCAGATGCTCGACGATTTCCTTGTAGCCAAGTCCCTGCATGGATACCGTATCCCGTGGAACGCCTCTCTCCAGAAGCTGGCGAACCTCTTCAACCAGTCCTGAAGCGACCATTTCATCAATACGCTGTTCAATACGGTTATATAGCATTTGACGGTCCATTGTCAAACCGATGAGGCAGAGCTCATATGGCGATTCCTTCTTCTGCCGCTCCAGACTGGCGGATAACGGTTCGCCTGTAACATGGAATACCTCAAGAGCCCGGATCACCCGCCGGATATCATTCGGATGCAGCCGCTCAGCGGATTTCGGATCGACCTCGGCGAGCTTGGCATGAAGCGCCTCCGGTCCCTCCAGCTCATAAATCTGCTGCTGCCGGGCCCTGAACTCTTCGTCGGCAGAAGCCTCAGTGAACTGAAAGCCATAGCAGACCGACTCAATATACAGGCCTGTACCGCCTACTATAAAGGGCAGGCGGCCTCTGGCATGGATCTCCGGAATCAATTGCCCGCACCATTCCTGAAACAGCGCGACCGAGAAAGGTTCGTCCGGCTCCAGCACATCAATCAGGTGGTGAGGAACTCCCCGCATTTCTTCACGGGTTATTTTGGCGGTTCCAACATCCATTCCCCGGTACACCTGCATGGAATCCCCGGAAATAATCTCACAGGAGAACGCCTTGGCCAGCTCAATGCTCAGCCTTGTCTTGCCTACCGCTGTCGGACCAAGTAAGACCACCAGCTTCGGTTTATCCAATGTTGTCAAGCTCAATCACTCCGTACACAATTTTGGCCTGGGAACGGCGGCAGATCGTGAAGCCCAAACGTTCGAATTCGCCGCTGTCCTTCTTCTCCTTCAGCATAACGACCTTGCGCGCTACCCGGCAAGCCTCCTGAACAGCTTCCTGGCTAAGACAGCTAGTATTCGCAAATGCTCTCAGCGGGGAGATCGCTGACGATTCCGCCACCGGATCCCTGAACATGGGATCGAAGTAGACAACATCGGCGCTATTGTCCGGCAGCCCCTTTAAGACTTCCAGATGATCGCTGCGCAGCAGCTTGATCCGCCGAAGCGCCTCATCAAACTCTTTTACCCCGGATACATAGTTAGCAAAACCTTCATGCAGCAAACTCCACAGCGGAAGGGATTGCTCGAGCGCAAGGACCTGTCCGGCAGCTCCGGCTCCCAGCGAAAATATCGCCGAATCCGAGCCTAGCCCGGCAGTACAATCGACCACAGTATCCCCCGGCAGCAGCTTTGCCGCCTCCAGCATCGGATCGCGCTCCCCGCGGAGGACCCGCTTCGCACGGACAAAAGACATGCTGGGATGAAAGTGCATATCCTCCTCATTCTGCCGATACAGCCTTGCTCCTCCTTCGAGGACCACCAATATGTCCCCGTCTCCCGTTTGAAGGCTCATCTTTGCAAGAGAGGTTCTGTTCCTAGGAAGATAGCGAACGCCTGTCTTGGCTGCAAGGCTCTCGGCTCTTCTCACGGTTGCCTGGGCCGGATGGTCTCCTGTTGTTATAATCACTGGCGCTCGTTCCTCCGTTCTCTAAACGTAATCAAAAGATAACTTTTTGAACTTCCTTACATGACCCGCTTGAATAATTTTTCCAGATCATAGTTACTGAAGGAAATGACAATCGGCCGCCCGTGAGGGCAGGTATAAGGCTGCTTGCAGCTTGCCAATCGGGCAAGCAGGGTAACGGCTTCCTCATTTGTCAGCTTTTGATTCGCTTTGATCGAGGCCTTGCAGGAGACCATGATGGATGATTTCTCCCGAAGCTTGGCTAAATCCAATTGCCGTTCATTCAACACCCACTCCGCCATCTCGGTTATGATCGAGGCCTCTTCCCCCTCCGGAAACCAGTAAGGATAGGCTGCGACGCGAAAAGTTCCGCCTCCAAAGGGCTCAAGAATCACACCCGCCTGCTCAAACCAGCTTAGGCGATCCTTCAGCTTCTCCGCCTCGGCCGGCGTAAATTCAAGCGTCAAAGGCAGCAGCAGCTCCTGGGACGCATCGGCCGGTTTGCCGAATTTCTCGTAGTAATATTCGTAATTCACCCGCTCATGGGCGGCATGCTGATCGATCAAGTACAGCCCCTGCTCATCTTGAGCGATCAGGTAAGTGCCATGGTGCTGCCCGATCAGGGTCAGCTCCGGAAAGGCCGGCAGCTCCGGCGATGCTTCCGGAGCGCTATACAGCGCGTCGGCATCGGCAGGCCGCGCCGGCTGTGCCGCCGCCCCGCGCGAAGCGGGCGGCGCAAAGCCCGGCTGCGCGGCGCCGCCTGCGCTGCCGGCAAAGCTGCCCGGCGCCGGACGCTCGCGCAGCGCCGGTGGCCAGCCCGCGGCGGCCGCTTCGCGGGCCGCGGGGCCGGTGTAGGCGCCGCCGGCCGGAGCGGCGCCGGACATTGCCTGGCCGGCCGTCTCACGGGCCGGCTGCACTGCCGCCGCAGCCGCAGGGGCGGCGGATTCTGCGCTGCTGTCCGGCCGGAAGGCCGGGAAGCGCAGCTGCTCCTGGATCACCGAGCCGGAGCCCGGCTTACCGAGCGGCTGCTTGGCGGCCTGCGGAATCAGCACCTGCTGTGACAAGGCCTGCCTCAGCGTCTCCTCCACAAAGGCATTCAGCTCGCTCTCCTTGCTGAAGCGAACCTCCAGCTTGGCCGGGTGCACGTTCACGTCAACCAGTGACGGGTGCATCTCCAGTTGAAGCACCACCAGCGGGTAGCGGTTGATCGGAAGCAGCGTATGGTATGCGCGCAAAATACTTTGCTGTAGACCCGTATTCCGGATATACCTGCCGTTTACGATCGTCGACATGCCGGTCCGGCTGGAGCGGGTCAGCTCCGGAAGGCCGATAAAGCCGGTAACCCGGTAATCAAGATTCTCCCCTTCGATGGGGATCATTGCTTTCGACGTATTGATCCCGTAGATTGCAGCAATGACCTGGAGCAGGCCGCCGCTGCCCCCGGTCTGGAGGAGCGTATTGCCGTTATGCTTGAGACTGAACGATATTTCAGGATGAGCCAAGGCCTGGCGGTACATTACGTCCGACACATGCCCCAGCTCCGTCTGAATCGTCTTCATATATTTTAGCCTGGCCGGTGTGTTGTAAAATAATTCCTTTATCGTAATATCCGTTCCCTGCGGCGCTGCCGTCACCTCGTTCTCCTTCAGCGTACCGCCTTCAATCGCGATGACGCGGCCAAGGCCGCTGTCGTCGGCAGAGGATACAAGACGGACCTTGGAAACGGCCGCGATACTGGGCAATGCCTCCCCGCGAAAGCCAAGGCTCCGGATCTGGAACAGGTCCCGCCCGTTTGCAAGCTTGCTGGTGGCATGACGATAAAAAGCCTTTTCGCAATCCTCCGACTCGATCCCCGAGCCGTTGTCCGTGACCTTGATCAGCTCCAATCCGCCTTCCTCCACCTGAACCTCAATTTTGGAGGCCCCGGAGTCTACGGAGTTCTCGACCAGCTCCTTCACCACTGAGGCAGGACGCTCCACAACCTCGCCCGCCGCAATCTGGTTTGCGATATGCTCATCCAGCACCGTTATTTTTGCCATGCATGTTCCCCTCCCGTCAACAGATATACTGATTACAGCTGATTCACCTTCTGCTTCAGCTCATTCACAAGCTGCATAGCCTCCAGTGGTGTCATATTCATTAAATCACAATTCTTAATGGCATTAACAATCTGCTTCATGCCGCTGTTGGTGTCTTCCTGCACCGGTTTATGCTTTCTTTCAACAGGCTCATCGCCAAAAATAGATAGCTGCACAACATCAGGCATTGATGCGGCTTCAGATACAACCTGCTTGTCCGATAAAGGCGCTCTTTCCTCTGACTGGACAGGAAGTTCTCCTCCCGCAACCGCTGCGGCCGCCTGCTCCAGGCTTTGAAGCAGGCCATATGCCCGCTCGATGATGCCATTCGGCAAGCCTGCAAGTCTGGCACAATAAATGCCATAGCTCGTGTCGGCCGCCCCGGGCACCAGCTTGCGCAGAAAATGCACCTTGTCCCCGCTTTCCTGCACGGCCATGCGGTAGTTGCTTAACCCCGACAGACTGGTCTCCAGATGGGCAAGCTCATGAAAATGCGTCGATACAAGCGCCTTACAGCCGATATGATGATGGACATATTCAATGACAGCCTGGGCAATGGCCATCCCTTCGCTTGTCGAGGTTCCCCGGCCCAGCTCGTCAATAATGATCAGACTTCTTGAGGTGGCCTTTTCGGTCATAATCTGGATATCGGCCATTTCCACCATAAACGTACTTTGCCCGCCGATCAGATCATCCGCTGCCCCTATTCGGGTGAAAATCCGATCCACAATCGGAATCTCCGCCTTGGCCGCCGGCACAAAGCTGCCGATCTGGGCCAGAATGGAGATCAGCGCCACCTGACGCATATACGTGCTCTTTCCGGCCATATTAGGTCCGGTAATCAGGAGAATGCTGGCCTTGTCCTTTTCCAGCGCTGTTCCATTATCTATAAATGCAGCATCCTTCATAACGGTCTCAACAACAGGATGACGTCCCTGCTCGATGCGCAAATCATACCCGTCGGTCAATTGCGGCCGCACATACCCGCCGTCCGCCGCTACTGCGGCGAGCGCGCAAAAGACATCAATCTTGGAGAGCTGCTCGCCCAGCAGCTGCAGTCGCTCGATTTGTCCGGCCAGCCGCTCCCGCAGCTCGCTGAACAAGCGATATTCCAGATCGGCCATCTGCTCCTCGGCCTCCAGAATAAGCGTCTCCTTCTCCTTCAGCTCGGGAGTCACAAAGCGTTCGGCATTGGCAAGCGTCTGCTTGCGCTCATAGCGTCCCTCTGGCAAGGCGCCCAAATTCGATTTGGTCACCTCGATATAATATCCAAACACCTTGTTATAGCCGATTTTAAGCGACTTGATGCCGGTATGCTGGCGTTCCGCCGCCTCCAGCTCGGCAATCCAGCGTTTGCCGTTACTGCCCGCCTCACGCAGCTCGTCCAGCCGTTCATGATACCCGCTGCGGATGACGCCTCCGTCTCTAACCGATACTGGCGGATCCTCTGCGATGGCCGCATCAATCAGATCGGCCAGATCGCTGCACACATCCATTTCTTCCGCCAATTGCTGTAATGTTGCGGAGCCGGAGGTTTGGCACAGCTCTTTAATGCCCGGAGCCTTGCGCAGGGATAGCTTCAGCGCATTCATATCCCGGCCGTTCGCGCTTCCGAAGGCGATTCGCCCGGTCAACCGCTCCAGGTCGTAGACCTCCTTCAGAGAAGCCCGCAAATCCTCGCGGATGATAAAGCCTTCGCGAAGCTTTTCCACCGCTTCCAGACGGGCTTCAATCTCAGCACGTTTAAGCAGCGGTTTGTCGACCCAGCGACGGAGCAGACGCGCCCCCATCGAGGTCTCAGTCCGGTCGAGCAGCCATAATAGCGATCCCTTCTTGGAACGCTCTCTGACCGTCTCCACCAGCTCGAGGTTCCGCCGGGTGAAAGGATCAAGAATCATATATTGCTCCGGCTCATAGGAAGAGAACTTGGTCAACTGCCCGAGAGAGCGCTTCTGCGTCTCGCTAAGATAACCGATTAACAAGGAGATGCAGCTGCGGCGCTCATGTTCAAGGCGAATCCATGCAGCCTCGCCGAACTGCTTGCGGGACAGCTCCTCCTTGCCTTTATCCCATGCTGTATAGACCACGGTTTTGCCCAAAGGAGCAGCCTGTCCTTCAATATAGGAGAGCAATGCCTCATCCCCGATCAGCTCGGAAGGATCGTAGACGCCGACCTCTCCCTTGAGCCATTCCCAGCTCGACGGCGAAGAGGTGACATACAGCTCTCCTGTGGACAGATCGCAGGCAGCCAGCGCCATTGTGCCGTCCTGTTCTGTCAAGCAGACGAGATAGTTGTTGGCGCCGTCTCCTATCGTTTTGCCTTCCATAACCGTTCCCGGGGTCACGACGCGGATAATCTCCCGCCGGACGACGCCTTTGGCCGTAGCCGGGTCTTCCACCTGCTCGCAGATGGCCACCTTGTATCCCTTCTCGATCAGGCGCTGGATATAATTCTCCGCCGAATGATAGGGCACACCGCACATCGGGATTTTCTCCTCGACTCCGCCGTCCCGTCCGGTGAGTGTAATCTCCAGCTCCTTCGAGGCAAGCAGGGCATCCTCAAAAAACATCTCATAAAAATCGCCCAGCCGGAAAAAGAGAAAGGCATCCTGAGCCTGGGCTTTTACACTCAAATATTGTTCGATCATTGGGGTATATGTAGCCATTCGCAACCTCCAAATTCACTTTCATAGATCTCTATTATACCAGAAAGGCGGTCAGGGTTACGAGTGAAATTACAGTCTCCACATCAGCCGGATGTCTGCCGACTCATCCCAGATTGCCCCGGAGGATATCGCGTCAAGCAATGGATCGATATAGCTTTGGTAGCGTTCGTAAGCAGGAAGTTCTCTTAACTTGCCTGCCAATGGCGGCCACTCTCGTGCCAATACGGTCTTCGTTCCCTTGTAAAAAGCTTCCCGCACCTCATCAAGGTCAAGCGGCCGTTGATCAAGCTCCCTATAGCTTTCAGTAATCACCCTGGCCAGTGCGACAATTCCTTTCGTCACCATAGGAGAGATCAGGAAGCTCGGCAGGGTTCGATATTCGAAGCCGCCGTAATCCTGGAGCCTGTAATCTCCGAGACTTCCATAGCGCGGACGGCGGCGGGCGCTCCGCTCATCCTCCAGAAGCGCAACCGGCAATGCCAAATAATTATCAAGCACTCGAAGCAGCTCTCCGGATAACGGAACACCGCTGAAATGCAAATGTCCTCCCAGGGGAAAGCCTTGCTGCGGCATCCCTCCCGCCTGCCAAATCAGCCGGTCATCAGATATCGCCGCACGTGCTGTACGGAACGCTGCCAGCAGATGAAGGACGACCTCTCTAGGCTCCGAGCCAGGCTTAGGACGCAGCTCGGCAAGCGGAAGCATTCTTCTCCCCCGGTATCTTAGCACATCACACCCAGCTACTCCCTGGCGGTTCAAATACCGGGATGCCGGAATAATCTTGCGGGTGTCCGGGTTATACAGCAAAAACTCCGGATCCATCCCGATCAGCGGAACCCGCGATTCCGACTGCCCTTGGCTCAGCAGCTGCAATTGCTGTCTCATCGCTTCCGCCATCCGATATTCCCAGCCTGGCGACCGCCAATCTGTACCGTCCGTCACATGCTCGACAATAGATTGGCCTTCTCCGTCCGTGCGGAGCATCACCTCTCCATAGTCAAGGCCTAAGGCATATAAGGAGCGAACGGCTGTCCTCGACAATCGCTTCCAGAGCGGAGACCCGGTTACAGGTGTGGCAGCGGACTGAGGCAACACCATGCCGCTTAATGCGTCTTCACCGCTCCAAGGAACCATTTGAAGCGGCTGTAAATGATACACCTGGACCAGATACCGGCGATAATACCCTTTAACAGCAGGCCGCCTGCTTAACTCGGAGGGAATCCCCTCCATGCGCAGCCTGGATTCCATTTGCTTAACCCTTCGGTTTCCAACTTGGCCCGAGCCGAAGTTTATCGGCCACTCGCACGGTTCTCCTCCTGTATAAGCATCCGCAGGTCCATAATAAAGACAATCCTCCCGCAGGCTAACCCGCCCGTTATTCCATCTAGCCTCCGTATCGCGCCGTTCTTCACAAAATTTCTGCAGGCGGCCGTCGGCAAGGTTCAGCACCCGATAAGGCCCTTCGGTACGGTTCAGCGCGCGGATCAGCTTTCTTTTCACTTCCGCATTCAGGAACGGGAGCACAAGCACATGACGGACGCTCATCACAACGACTCTCCTTTTTACAATCCTTGCCCCTACATGAGTACCGGACTTCGAGGGTGAGCGCAAGATTCGATGTCGCATCAACCTCCTTGAATCACTTCGTGATCAAAAGATGACTTTTTAACTACCTTTAAACAAAAAGAGGGCAGCCGCCCTCGACGACGACGCCCCTGCCGCATATAGTAGACCATACTAACCCATCCATCATTGTTGCCGGGAAGCTGTTAGCGGCTCCTCGCAAGAGATGTCCGCAGTCCTACAGCTCGTCGTCGAGGAGGTCTGGATCCAGATCTTCGTAGTCGTCGAAATCCGATCCAAAGTCGTAATCCTTATCTCCGTCGTCACTGCCCGGTACGACAAGCACATTCAGCTTGGTCTCGGCCACAAGCTCTACGGCGAATTCGCGCTCCACGCGAATCGCAACCCGGCCGTCCCCGGTCACATTCGCTTCAACCGTGCTTGGCTCCTGCGTTGCCTCCGCAGTCACTTCCACGGTTGAAGCACGATGTCTGCTGTCCAGATAGCTGAGCGGCACATGTTCAACGTACGATACGGTTTCTTTGGCAACCTCTGTCTGCGAGTTTCTGTCGTAGGAGTACCAGATGTTGATATCGTAAGTACCAATAACTTCAATTCCGTCACCCGCGGCAACCGCCTCATACTGGTGGTTAATAATCCAGGCCCCCAGAATGCTGGTCGGTTTGTGAGGCGGACTCACGGTATGTGTTACGGTAGAGAACTTACGACCTTTTCCGCAGATCGCTTTCGTGATAATCTCTCTACTTTGATATTTCAATGACATGGTTTTATTCCTCCTCCATACATCATTCATTACATATGTATGCAAGAGCTGGGCTAATGTTCCAAGTTGTAAAAGAAAAATACAGAGAGAGAAGCTATATTAAGTTGAATTAATAAGTTTTGCGTTCTGAGGGCATTTTCTCATGCATCACCTGCGGCACGTCATTGTGATGAGGCAAATGCGGTGCCTGAGCCCCGGGCTTTATCCTTCTTGGCAATCTCAAGATAGTGGGCCAGCTCGCGGCAAAGCTGGAGAATGGCTGAACGGAGCTCGAATTCCTCCCTGGTCGAGGGAAGCTCCATTCGCTTGAATTCCTGCTCCAGCTCGGCAAGCATCCGTTCTGTCTCACCCATGTATTCATAGCTGCTCACGTCTCTGCTCAGCGTATCGAAGAGGATTGCCGTAATCTCTCCTTGCGGCATTCGCTGATAGACGAGCGAGATCAATTCAAGCATGCTCTCAATGCGTACAAGCTGTTCCTTTCGCATAAAAAAGTAGATGCTCCAGGATTCACTCGGCGAGATCAACTGATTTTCCAGCGCCCGATTGGCAAGGCTCAGCCCTTCCTGTACGGCTCTCTCCGCCTCAATCATCTCCTTGCCGTCCCACACATGATAGGGGTCGCGCAGGGACAATGCAAAGTGACTGAAGATAATGGAGAACATCCCGTCCACCCTGCTGCGGATCTGCTGCAGCTTGTCCTCCGCCTTTGGCATATACGCCATATTGACCAGCATGGCAGCGCCGAGTCCGATAACGAGCAGCTCGATCTGGGTTAACAGCACATGCCAGCTTAGCTCTTCGCCCCCAAATACCCGAAAGACCACAACCGAGCTGGTCACGATCCCCTCTTTGAAGTTTGCTTTTGAAATTAGCGGGAAGGCAATCAGAATGTACATAATCAGGCTCCAAATGTGGAAGCCGAGCAAATAAAAGATGGCAAAGGCGACAGCCAGTCCCAGCAGAGAGGCAAAAAAGCGCGAGGACACCGTCATAATGCTCCGTTTACGTGTCACATCCACGCCTAATATCGCCAATAATCCGGCGGATAAATGTCCCTCCACCCCTGTCCAATCTGCAATAATAATGGCAAGCAGTGTCGCGACTGCCGTCTTAATAATCCGGAACCCCATGAAACCACCCTTAGTCATAATTTGTTGGCTTTTGCTCTAACATCGTACCTTTTTTTACCGAAAGCGACAATACGAAATCGGGGGCTCCACAGAGTTCCTTGCTTGCAGACGGCAAGGAGCGGTTTACCGCTCCTTGAGCAGCTTGCGCTCCACGTAGACCACCATCTGATACATTGCCGTTGCCACAACAGCGATAATAACCAGACTCGACAAGACCAGCGTGAAATTAAACACCTGAAACCCGTAAACGATCAAATAACCGAGGCCGATCTTGGCGACCAAAAACTCGCCGACAATAACACCGACCCAGGACATACCGACATTCACTTTGAGTGTAGACACGATGGCAGGGAAGGAGGCAGGCAAAATCGCTTTGACAAAAACGTCTCTACGGTTGCCCCCAAAGGTCCGAATGACCTTGATCAAATTCGAGTCCACTTCGTTGAAGCTGTTGTAGACCACTAATGTAGTTACAATGACGGTAATCGATAGCGTCGTCATTACAATCGCGGTAAAGCCCGCGCCAAACAACACGATAAAGATCGGCCCCAGCGCGACCTTGGGCATGCTGTTGAACACAACCATATAGGGGTCAAGCACCTTTGACAGAAAAGGGGACCACCAAATAAGGACCGCAATTAATGTCCCAACCAGCGTACCCAGCAGGAAGCCGACAGCCGTCTCCCCCACCGTCATGAACAGATGCGGCCACAGCTCTCCGGTAACGATATCCTTGACGATCTGGGCACCGACCTTCGAGGGATAGCTGAAGATCAGGACATCGATCCATCGCAGGCGTCCGGCAAGCTCCCATAGTCCAATCAAGGACAGGAGCAGCAACAATTGAGTCGCAAGCACCTGTCTTGCCATCCGCTTCTTGCGTTTACGATGCTGCAGCCATTTCTCCTTGATCCACAGTTCCCGATCGGTTCCTTCTTCGCTGACAGGCGTGGAAGTCAATTCCGGTTCCCCCTCTCTTCCTGTGACTCGAGATCCCGCCAGATTTCATGAAACAATTCATTAAATCCGCTCTCTTCCCGGGCGTAAAAGGGCTGAGCCTTCCGAATGTGTTCGGGGATCCGATACATACTGCGAATTCTTCCGGGCCGCGCCTCAAGCACGATAACCCGGTCACTGACCGCAATCGCTTCCGATAAATCATGGGTAACGAGCACGCCGGTCTTGCCGCGCTGGCGTAAGGTGTCCACGACCAGGTCCTCCAATTGAAGCTTGATTTGATAATCCAGCGCCGAGAAGGGCTCATCCAGTAGAAGCAGATCCGGATTTGTCGCGAGAGTCCGAACCAGGGCCACACGTTGCCGCATCCCCCCGGATAGCTGATGAGGATACTTATCCGCCGTATTTTCCAGTCCGAGTCCATTCAAGAGCTCAAGGACCCCCTCCCTGCTCCGGTCATTCAGCCTCCCCGTCAGCTCCAAACCAAGCAGCGCATTGTCAAGTATGCTCCTCCATGGAAACAAGTAATCTTGCTGAAGCATATACCCCACCTCAGGCGAAGGGCCGCTGACCGGTTTGCCGTGCAGCAGAACCTGGCCTCGGGATGGCGGGATTAATCCGGCAATCACGGACAGAAGTGTGGTTTTGCCGCAGCCGCTTGGGCCGACCAGGCTGATCAGCTCTCCGGAGTACACGGACAAATCAAGTCCCTCCAAAGCCAATACCGCTTCCCGGTCGGTCACATAGATCAGATCCAGATTCCTTAATTCAACGACAGGTACTGCATTCATTGCATACACCCTCCTTTCTGGCCGTTCTGAACTATTCAGCGGATTGCAACGCCTTCTCGCCAAAGGAGTTATCCGCTACCTGATCAAGCTCTACTCTGCTCTTGAGTTCACCTGCACTGTCCATTACATCCAGAAGATTATTCCAGGCCGCTTCATGAAGCACAGGGGATTCCGCGTATGAGCCCTGTTCCAAATAGCGCTTTACAGAGCTGACAAGAATGTCTTCGTCCGTGTCCTTGAAATAAGGGGCAATGGTCTTGGCCGTTTCTTCCGGTGAATGGTCGCGTACCCAGATCTGCGCCTTATGAATAGCATTCGTAAACTTTTGAACCGTGTCTCCATGTTTTGCAATGTAGCTCTGCTTTGTCATGAATACCGTGTAGGGAAGCTGCCCGCTTTCCGTTCCGAACGAGGCAATAACATGCCCCTTTCCTTCGCGTTCAAATATGGAGGCCTGCGGTTCAAATAGCTGCACATACTGCCCTGTGCCGGAAGCAAAGGCAGCAGCAATATTGGCGAATTCGATATTCTGAATCAGCTCCAGATCCCCTTGCGGATCAATGCCATGCTTCTTCAGCGTGAATTCTCCTGCCATTTGCGGCATGCCGCCCTTTCGCTGTCCGAGGAAGGTGCTTCCCTTCAGCTTGTTCCAGTCAAAGTCTCCTGTCTCCTCACGCGCTACCAGAAAGGTCCCGTCCGTTTGGGTTAACTGAGCAAAATTTATGACGGGGTCCTCCGCTCCTTGCTGATACACATAAATCGATGTCTCTGCACCAACCAGGGCTACATCAATCGCTCCCGACAGGAGCGCTGTCATCGTCTTGTCTCCGCCGGCTGTGGTCTGCAGCTCTACTTCAAGCCCTTCTTCCTTGAAAAAACCCTTCTCCAACGCCACATATTGGGGCGCATAGAATACCGATCTCGTCACCTCGCCAATTCGGACCTTTTGAGCCGTGCTGCCGTTGCCGCAGCCGCTGAGCATACTGACCAGCAGAACGACCAATCCGATGGCGAGCACTTCATATTTTCTGAACGACATGCCATTCACCTCTTTCATGCAAATTAGGTATTGACCATGGTTCAATGTATGCGGCACGGGAAGGAATGGTTAAGCCATACAAACGCAATCAGCACCACCCGTATAACGGGTGGTTTGCTCTGCGGCTGAAAGCCTTTGTTACTGGCCAGCCCTGAAAGGGCACTGAATGATCCGCCAACCGCACTACTTTTTTAGCTACCCCTAAAGGGGTTG